>NZ_JANOCG010000147.1:0-13997 GCF_031412075.1 Rhizobacter sp. | reverse complement strand
GACCGGCGTGTGCTCTCGCGCGACGAGGTGCTGAAGATCGAGCCCGCGCTGCGCAGCTTTGGCGAGCACATTGCCGGTGGCACCTTCACCGCCAGCGACGAGTCGGGTGACGCTCGTGTCTTCACGCAGAAACTCGCGCGTCTGTGCCAGCAGCGCGGAGCGACCTTCCTCTACGAACACGACATCCTCGGCTTCGACGCCGCCGGCGGCAGCGTGCAAAGCCTGCGCGTGGGCGACCAGCTCAGCGGCCAGCGCCGCACGCTGAAAGCCGATGCCTTCGTGGCCGCCATGGGCAGCTTCACCGCACCGCTGCTGCGCCCGCTGGGCATCTACCTCAACATCTACCCCGCCAAGGGCTACTCGGCCACCTTCAAGTTGAAGCACCCCGAGCGAGCCAGCGTGGTCAGCATGATCGACGACACCCGCAAGATCGCGGTGAGCCGCCTGGGCGACACCATCCGGGTGGCCGGCACCGCCGAGATGGCCGGCTACGACACCGGCCTGGAGAGCACCACCTCACGTGTGCGATGTCAGGCTTTGGTGCGCCGCTACGAAGAGCTGTTCCCCGGCGTGGCCGACACGAGCGAGCCGCACTTCTGGGCCGGCCTGCGGCCGAGTACGCCGAACAACGTTCCCTACATCGGCCGCAGCCAGTTGGCCAACCTGTGGGTCAACGCAGGCCACGGCACATTGGGCTGGACGCACGGCGCCGGCTCGGGCCGTGCACTGGCCGAGCTGATGAGCGGCGTGCAACCGGCGCTCGACTTCGGCTTCTATGGCAGCCAAGCGAGCCAGGGCCTGCGGGTCGCCACGGCCTGAACGAGGCTCAGTAGTCGCTGGAGGCGCTCTTGTTGCCGTTGGCCTTGTAGCGCGCGATCGACTGCTTCAGCGCGGTGTACTCGGCACAGGGCAGCGTGCACGCCTTGTCAAGCGCGGCCAGGCGCTTCTCGGCGGTGGCCAGGTCGCCCTTCATCAGGTAGAGCTCGCCGGAGTATTCGAGCGTGCCACGGTGTTGCGGGTCGATGCGCAGCGCCTCGTTGTAGAACTTCTCCGAGCCCGCCAGATCCGGCGTGCCTTGTTTGCGCAGGCTGTAGCCCATCAGGTTGTTCCAGTCGGCGCTGGTGACGTCGTTGACGCGCTTCAACTCGTCGATGGCCCCGGCGTAGTTCTTGGCGGCAATCTGCGCGCGAGCGCCAGCCAGTGCGTCCTTCGGGGCCGGCGATGTGTCGGCGGCAAAGGCGGCATTCAAAGACAGGGCCAGCAGGCCGGTGATCAGGGCGCGGTTCATCATGGTGTGTTGTCCTCTTGATTGAAAGCAGACCCCGACATGGGCGTCTTGAATGGACTTACGGAGTGACCTCGGGTGACGGACGCAGCCTGCCGCAAATATTTTTCAACGCCTACCAAAGCTTGACGCAATGGCCGCTCAACATGAAAGGCGAGCTGGGTGGGTCACCCGCTTGGGCGGCCGCGGCTTCCAGGCTCACGGCCAGGCGCGACACCTTGGAGAACAGCTTCTCCGAGCTGTCGCTCAAGGTCAACGTGGTCGTGCCGCTGGCCGGCACCAGGCCGATCGGAAACGGCGCGCTGCCGTCGCTCGGCAAGGCCCACAGCTGCGCCACCCGGCCCGCAGGGATGGTGAGCGGGCGCAAGAGCTTCACGGTCAGTTGTTTGCCATGCCGGCGCGAACTGGCCAGCACCGTGGGTCGGCCTTCCTCGTCGGTCAGCAGGCCCACATAACTCGCGGGCAATGAATCAAGCTGCGGTTCCATGCCGATCAAACCCGGTTGCATGCGCAGCAGCACGGCACACAACAGCACGCCGGCCAGCACGCCACCCAGCGCGCGCCACCAGCCTTCACGCTTTTTCGGCACGGCAAAGAGGCGCTGCTCCAGGCCTTGCCACACGCGAGCGCTCGGCGCCATCGGCGGCAGGCCGGCCGACAAGACGGTGAAACGCTCCTGCCATGCCGCCACCGCCCGCCCGGCCGCCGGCGCCTGGGCCAGCACCCGCTCGAAGCGCCGCCGTGCGCCGCCGCTCAACGTGCCCAAGGCATATTCGCGCGCGAGCCGGTCGAGCCGTTCGGGCAGCAGGTAGTTCATGCGCTGACCCCTGCTGATTGCAGGCAGTCCTTCAGTTTGTCGAGGCCTCGCCGCACCCACGCTTTGGCCGTGCCGAGCGGAACGTTGAGCGACTCGGCAATGTCGGTGTGCACCATCCCCCGGTAATACGCGAGTGCCAGGGCCTGCCGCTGCGAGGGGCCGAGCCCGCTCATGCAGTTGTCGATGTGGGCCTTGGTCAGGCTGTCGTCGAGCAGGCGTTGCGGCTCGAGCGCGGCGTCGCCCGCAACCGCAAGCGCCTCATCGTCGAGCGCCACGGTCGAGCCGCGCTCGGTCTTGCCCGAGCGCAGGGCGTCGATCGCCTTGTTGCGCACGATGTTGATGAGCCAGGTCATGGGCGTGGCCACGACGGGGTTGTAGCCACTCGCGCTGTGCCAGACGTTCATGAAAGCTTCCTGCAGCACCTCTTCGGCGCGGTCCCTGTTGTTCAATATACGGAACGCGACGCTCAACAGATGCGTGCAAGTGGCGCGATAAAGCCGCTCGAACGCCGCCCGGTCGTGCAAGGCGATGCGCGACAGCAGGGTGGGCAGGTCGTCGGTGGGCGGCATGGCGTGGGCTTTGCGGGCGAGTCTACAATCGCGCCCCCTCGCGTGACCCCCCTCTTTCCCGGCTCCTCCATGTACTGCGCCATCGATTTCGGCACCTCCAATTCGGCCATAGCCATTCCCGTGGAGAGCGAGATGCGCCTGGTCGAGCTGGAGCCGGGCCAGCGCACCATGCCCACCGCGGTGTTCTATTACGTCGAAGGGCCCGAGACCCATGGTCCGCCGCGTGCCTTTGGCCGCGCGGCGCTCGCGGCGTATGTCGATGGGGTCGATGGTCGCTTGATGCGCTCGATGAAAAGCATTCTCGGCAGCAGCCTCGTCGAGCAGACCACCGACGTGGGCGGTGGCCGTGGCGTGAAGTACCTCGACATCATCACCGGCTACCTGCTGCACCTGAAGACACTCGCCGAGCGCCAGGCTGGCCATCGCATCGAGCAGGTGGTGCTGGGCCGGCCGGTGTTTTTCGTCGACGACGAACCCGAGCGCGACGCGAAGGCGCAAGCCGCGCTCGAATCGGCCGCGCGCGCAGTGGGTTTTCGCGAAGTGCACTTCCAGTATGAGCCGATCGCCGCGGCCTTCGACTACGAACAAAGTGTCAGCAGCGAGCAGATCGTGCTGGTGGCCGACATCGGGGGCGGCACTTCCGACTTTTCGGTCGTGCGTGTGGGCCCGCAACAGGCGAAGCGGCTCGATCGCAAGAGCGACATCCTCGCCAACCACGGCGTGCACATTGCAGGCACCGACTTCGACCGACGTGTCGAGCTGGCCAGCATCCTCGGCGAGTTCGGCTACGGCGCCTTCGGCCCCAGCATCAACGGCGCACCGGCGCGCGAAGTGCCCAGCGCGGTGTACTTCGATCTCGCCACCTGGCACCTGATCAACACCGTCTACAACCCACAGCGTGTGGCCGAGCTGCGGCAGATGCGCACGTTTTATGCCGACGCACACCACCACCAGCGCCTGATGACGGTGGTGACCGAGCGGCTCGGCCACGAGCTGGCGTCACGCGCCGAAGCCGCCAAGATCAGCGTGGCCGAAGGCGGCCACACCCGCATCGACCTGGGCCATGTGGAGCGCCACCTGGCGGTGATGCTCACCGAAGGCGAAGCGGTGCAGGCGATCGAAGGCGACCTGGCGCGCATCGTCGACGCGGCGCGTGTCACGGTGGCGCAGGCCGGCTTGCAGCCGGAGCAGATCGACGCGCTCTATTTCACTGGCGGTTCGACCGGCCTGCGTTTGCTTGCGCAGCAGATCGCCGCTGCGTTCCCGCAAGCGCGTGCGGTGCGGGGCGACCGCTTTGCCAGCGTGGCCACCGGGCTGGCGCTGCATGCACAGCGCTGGTTCACTCGCAGCAAGGGCTGATCAGCGGCGGCGCGACGGCGGCGCGGGCCGCCTTTTAGGCCCCGCGTTGGTGGCCGGCAGCGGCCGGCCCACGTCGGCCAACAACAGTGTCGCCCGCACAAGGCATTCCACCGCCTCGGCCAGGTCTTCGGGCGGCTCCAGGGTGTCGATCTCTTCGAGCAAGTCGTCAGCGTCTTCCAGGTCGTCGGCATCAAGATGCCGGTACAAGAGCGCGAGCGGTTCGGTGAGCGCGTGTGCGTCGCCGCGCATCAGCTCGGGGAACAGCTCCATCGCTGTCGCAAAACCGGCCACCCAGGGGTAGACCGCGTCCACCTCCGTGGGCTCACCGTCTTCGCCTTCCAGCTCGAACACCCACGGGTCGAACCACTGGCGGCGCGAGATCGCATCGTTCAGCTCGGCATGGCGCCGTTGAGCGAGTTCGTGCAAGCGTGCGGCATCAAAGCCGCGTGGCAGAACGCGGCCATCGGCGTCGGTGATGTGCGGCATCCAGCGGCTGGTGGGCACACGGGTTGGCTGAACCAGCAAGCCACACAAAAAGCCGTCGAGCATGCTCACGTCCAGCGGCTCCAGCGGTGCGGGCACGGTGTCGAGCAAAGCCTGCAACTCGTCGAGCTCGTGCTCGTTCAGCGGCGTGTTCAAAGGGCGATGAAATGTGGGCATGGCGGCATTGTCGCGCCACGCCCCCCAAAAGGGGGTGACGACAAAACGGCGGGCCTCCGCACCGCAGAGTCAGCGCAAACGCATGCGCCACGCGGGGTTGAGCGAAACACGTACGGAGGGTTGCTACAAAGCGTGTCCAAACCGTCCCTCGTATTGGGGATGGTTTGCGCCCACTCCGCACAACTACAGTTTCACTCGTGCTGTCACACGGGGCCTTCACAGGCCACCAGGTACAAGGTTCGAATCGTCGGAGCGCTCACAAGAAAAAACGCGCCACAGAAGCGAGAGAACCACACCGGTCCCAACGACGTCCTTCAGAGGACTTGAACGCCCACCCGTTACCGGGTGGGCTTTTTTTTACCTACGCGCCAAAGCCTTCACTCAAGCCGGTGCGCAGATGCGCCACCAGCGCTTGCACGGCCTTCGGTGTGGTCGGGCTCCACGGGTGCATGGCGTAGATGGCGTCGCCGAACACACCGACCGGTCGCCAGGTGGGCAGCAGCACCTGCAGGCGTTTGGCACGCAGCGCCTGCGCGGCGCTGAAGTCGGGCAACAAGGCGATGCCCAGGCCGGAGATGGCGGCGTCGCGCAGCACCTCGCTGTTGCTGGCACGCAGAGGCCCTTGCACGGTGACGCTCACGCGCTCGGGGTCGCTCTTGCCTTTGCCCACAACACGCTCGAACTGCCAAACGCTCGGGCCGGGCCGCAGGTAGGGCAGGCAGGCGTGGCTTGCCAACTCGCCGGGGTGGGCAGGCGTGCCGTTTCGCTTCAGGTAGGCGTTGCTCGCCACCAGCAGCGAGCGAGAGGCGCACAGCTTCCAGGCCACATGGTTGTCGGGCGGTGCGCTGGTGTGGCGCACCGCAAGATCGAAGCCTTCGTGGGCCAGCGTGAGCAAGCGGTCAGACAGGTCGAGCTCGACGCGCACCTGCGGCTGTTCGCGCAAGAAGCCCTCGATCAGCGGCATGACGTGCTGGCGGCCGAGCGCCACCGGCGCCGTCACGCGCAGCAGCCCGCGCGGTTGGGTGGCGTTGTCGCGCGCTTCACCCACGCTGCGCGCGATGTGGGCAAAACTCTCGGCGGTTTGTTCCACCAGGCGCTGGCCAGCGTCGGTGAGCCGCACCGACCGGGTGGTGCGTTGCACCAGCGTCTGCCCCACCGCGCGCTCGAGGTCGGTGATGCGCTGGCTCACCGCGGCTTTGGACATGCCCAGCCGCTGTGCCACCTGCGTGAAGCTGGCCAGTTGGGCCAGCAGCGTGAGCGCGTGCACCTGCGGCCACAGCAGGTCGATGCGTTGGTCGGGGCGTACCAGGGGAGCAGGCATTGGATGCGATCGAAGCGGGTTGATTGTTCAGTTTAACGAACAATGTAGTCACGCCAAGGTTGTTGGCAGGGTCTCCTCGCAGGCCTAGACTGGGCTGCATCGCGACACACCGGAGACAACACCATGGGCGCACCTGCACCGTTTGCCACCCCCCACGACGTGGGCCATTTCATCAACGGCGTGGCCGTTGAAAGCCGCAGCGGACGCAAGCAGGCGGTGTTCAACCCGGCCACCGGTGCTGTTGCACGCCAGGTCGCACTGGCCAGCGTCGACGAGGTGAATGCCGCGGTGGCCGCCGCACAAGCCGCCTTCCCGGCCTGGGCTGACACGCCGCCGATTCGCCGTGGCCGCGTGATGTTCAAGTTCCTGGATCTGATGAACCGCCACCGCGACACGCTCGCCGCGATGATCACCGCCGAACACGGCAAGGTGTTCACCGACGCGCAGGGCGAGGTGAGCCGTGGCATCGACATCATCGAGTTCGCCTGCGGCATCCCGCAGCTCTTGAAGGGCGACTACACCGAGCAGGTGTCCACCGGCATCGACAACTGGACCATGCGCCAGCCGCTCGGCGTGGTGGCCGGCATCACGCCGTTCAACTTCCCGTGCATGGTGCCGTGCTGGATGTTCCCGGTGGCCATTGCGGCCGGCAATGCCTTCATCCTGAAGCCGAGCGAGCGCGACCCCTCGGCCGCGATCTTCTTGGCCGAGCTGCTGAAGGAAGCCGGCCTGCCCGACGGTGTGTTCAACGTGGTGCAAGGTGACAAGCTCGCCGTCGACACGCTGCTGACCCACCCCGACGTGAAGGCGATCAGCTTCGTCGGCTCCACGCCGATTGCGCAGTACATCTACGAAACCGGCGCGCACCACGGCAAGCGCGTGCAGGCGCTGGGCGGCGCCAAGAACCACATGGTGGTGATGCCCGACGCCGACCTCGAGCAAACCGTCGACGCGTTGATCGGCGCTGGCTACGGCTCGGCCGGTGAGCGCTGCATGGCCATCAGCGTGGCGGTGGCGGTGGGCGACGTGGCCGACCAGCTGGTGCCCGCGCTCGCGGCGCGCGCCAAGACACTCAAGATCAAGAACGGCATGGAGCTCGACGCCGAGATGGGCCCGATCGTCACGCGCCAGGCGCTGGACCGCATCAGCGGCTACATCGAACACGGCGTGAGCGAAGGCGCCCAGCTGGTGGTCGACGGCCGCGGCCACACCGTTGCGGGCCACGAGGGCGGCTTCTGGCTCGGTGGCACGCTGTTCGATCACGTCACACCCGAGATGAAGATCTACAAGGAAGAGATCTTTGGCCCGGTGCTTGCCGTGGTGCGCGTGCCCGACTTTGCTGCGGCCGTGAACCTCGTCAACGCCCACGAGTTCGGCAACGGCGTGGCCTGCTTCACCAGCGATGGCAACGTGGCGCGTGAGTTTGCGCGGCGCATCCAGGTCGGCATGGTGGGCATCAACGTGCCGATTCCCGTGCCGATGGCGTGGCACGGCTTCGGCGGCTGGAAGAAGAGCCTCTTCGGCGACACGCATGCCTACGGCGAAGAAGGCGTGCGCTTCTACACCAAGCAAAAGAGCGTGATGCAACGCTGGCCGGCGAGCATCGCCAAGGGCGCCGAGTTTGTGATGCCGACGGCGAAGTAGGGCCCCCCAGTCGCTTCGCTCCTGCCCCCAAGGGGCGCCACCCCTGAGCCCGGGAAACCCGTGCTCGGGGAGTTGCCTGATCGGCGGTTCGCTACGCTCCTTTGTTGGTCGATGCGCTGCTTTCGTTCAGCGGGAGCACCGTGTCTTGCTCGCCGGGCACGCAGCCCTCGGCGATCGGGGTCCAGCCGCGGTGGATCACGATGTGCCGGTCGGTGTGGCAAAACTCCATGCGTGTGGCGCCGGGCACTGTCTGTTGCACGAAGCTCTCGATCGAAGCCGGCATGCTGATGCGGTAGTGCGCCTGGCGCAGGTTCTCGCTCGGGTGGTCGTCGCTGTGCAGCCAGGGCATGAAGCTCGCCAACCACATCAGGATGCGGTCGCCCACGTCGATCAGGCTGGGCGCGTAGCCTTTGTCTTGCAGCCAGCGCTGGGCTTGGGCGCGTGCGCCGTCGTCGACGGGCAAGGCCCCCCACGCGGCAGCCAGCATCTCGGCCACCCACTGATTGCAGTTCTGGTACTGCAGGCTGAAGGCATAGGCGTTGGCGCTGTAGGTCGCGCCGAGCAATGACAGGGCCTGGCCGTTGTCGCGTGCGGCGCGCTCCAGCCGCTCAGACTGTGCAGCGGGCATGAACACCACCGACACATAACCGATGGCCGGGTCTTCGGTGCCGAGCAGAAAACCCGAGACACCCTGGTCGAAGATGCGCGGGCGCTTTTCGTCGCAGGCGTAGTAGAGCTGGCGAATGGCCCAGGGTGTGTCGGGGCTGTGCTTCAGGCTGAAGCCGGCATGCGAGTAACGCTGGCCAAAGCGGCTCAGGTCGAGCCCCGAGCGCGACATCAGCGCGACCTTCTGGCCGCTGGCTTCCAGCTCGGCTTTGATGACCCCGCCGAGGCGAAAGAGTTTGTCTTTTTGCGCTGCGTTCAGCGCGAGCGGGCGGTCACAAAAACGAAGGCTGGCGGCGTGGCTGCTGGATGAAAGAACGAACAGCCCGACGAGCAGCGCGGCCGCGCCGCGCCAGCCCCGCTTCAAAGCACCACGGCGGTGGACTGAAGCTCGCGGTGCCAGGCGTCGTGCAGCACCAGGAAGAAGGCCTTGCCGGTGTCACCTTTGGCGAACTCCACGCCATAGGGGCGCTGCCGTGCCGCCACGATCTGCCCGGCAGCCACCTGGCTCTGTGCCAGCGTCTGTGCGGGCACGTAAAGGAAGAAGCTGTTGTCTGCGTCTTCCGCCTGGGCCACCGGCTGCAGCTTCATGCGCAGGGTGCCGGGGCGTTCGGCCACTTCGGCCACTTCGATGACCTTGTAGTCGCCGGAAGCGGTCTTGTCTTTCTTGGAGGAGCTGTCGCTCGAGGTCTCGAACGAGGTGGACACGCTGCCGACCGACGCTGAGGCGCCTTCCGACGCCGACGAGGCGGCAGACGATGCCGCCAGCGCGGGCAAGGCGGCGCTGCCCAGCGCGATGGTGAAGACGGCGAGGGGGGTGTGGAAGCGCTTCATCGGCAAGACTCCGGGGTGGGTGTGGCCGCAGCATAGTCCAGGAATCAGTCACCCTTGAAACCAGTCGCTTTCACCCACCGGTGCACTCGGCCAACAAGACCGTGGCCGCTTCGTGAAGGCCGGCCGGGCCCACAAAAACTGCGGAGCAGGCCTGCGCGAACACTCGAGTGGAGCGTGCGGCGACGCTTGCGGCCGAAGTCACGTTTGCTGACCTGATGCCCTCAAGTACCTCGCTGCAACCGCCGATGACCTGACACGAGCGGTCGACCGGGAGAGTGTCCTGGCCACCGACGCGCACGTGTTTGCGTCTTTCGGTGAGGAGCCCCATGAAACCCTTTTCCCCCCGTACCAGCCTGGCGCTGAGTGTTTTTGGCGCCGCGATCCTCGCGGCTTGTGGTGGCAACCCCGGATCGTCTCCCGCGCCCGCGCCCATCACCCCGTCTGCACAACTGAGCGGCACCGTGGCGGTGGGCGCCCCCATCACCGGCGGCACCTTGCGGGTGATCGACGCCAACGGCACCGTGGTCGCCTCTGGCATCACCGTCGCAGACGATGGCAGCTACAGCGTGCCCTCCCTCAGCGGCACCGCGCCTTACCGCATCGAAGCCTGCGGCTACGCCGGCCCCAACTACCAGTGCATCTACTCCGTGGCGCAAGGCCCGGGCACGGCCAACGTGACACCGCTGACCACCGCCACCGTGCTGCTGGCCACCAACCTGTCGCCCGGCGATGTGATCAGCGGCAGCGGCTCGGCGCTCACCCGCGCGGCCGTCAGCGCCGCCCAAGACCGCTTGCGCAGCAGCCTGGCCGGTGTGATGACGGGCAATGTGGCGACCGACTTCGACTTCGTCAGCGGCAGCCTCACGGGTGGTTCGCGCACCGGCTACGACAGGCTGCTCGACAGCATCGGCGTCAACACCGGTGTCGACAACTCGCCGTTTGTGCAGATCACGCCGCGCCTGGGCAGCGGCAACATCTACCTCGACCAGACCACCACCGCAGGCTCGGTGACGGTCGACAGTGGCGCTTCCAACCTGTCGCTGACGGGCCTGGAGACCTTGTTCCGCAACATGAGCGCGTCGATGCTGAATGCCGACGCCTGCGCCCACGCCAGCACGGGCATGGCCAGCTCGATGGCCAGCACCGCCCGCATGAGCGACGACGAAGGTGGCAGCCTCACCGGCGCCACCCAGGTGGGCAACGGTTTGTGCAGCATGTTTGCCGCCGAGGAGCTGTTTGGCTCACGCCTGCTCAGCCCCACGCTCGGCCGCTGCGACTTCAGCGGCGCCGACCCCGTGTGCCGCGTCAGCTTTGTGCTGCAAAGCCCCGAAGGCAGTGTCCAGCCGGTCGGGCAGGGCATCGGTGTGACGCGCGAAGGCGGCGTGTGGAAGTTTCTCGGTGACCTGAGCGCGGTGCAGATCCACGCCTCGGCCAAGGCTCAGCGCGACGTGACCCACCAAGACGGCGCCACCAGCATCACCTACGCCCGCGCAATTGCCTTCGACATCCCGGCGCTCACCGGCTTGCAGTGTGCGCAGGTCACCCAGCGTGATGCATCACTGGCGGCGGTGACGGTCGCGTACTACAAGAACTTTGGCAACGGTGCACGCCGCATGTCGCTGTGGCAACAAAACACGATGAGCAACCAGCACAGCCTCGACCCGCTGGTGGGTGCGCTGCGCAGTGGCGACGACACCTGGGTCACCCTGCCCGACGGCACCGAGGGTGATGCCGTGGTGCGCAACTTCTTCCGCGGCGGCCGCACCGTCACGGTGTCGCTGTTCAGTGATGCCAACTGCACAACGGCCTTCCTCGTCTCCGGCCAGAGCGTGTTCGAGGTCGAGGTCGAAGGGGTGCCACCCACCACCGCCCAGCTGCCCAACCTGCCCTGGACCGACCTCACGCCGACCGCACGCCAAGCCCTGTTCGACCTGACCCTGGCGGCCAACGCCAGCGGCACCTACAACGCCGCCTGGACCTTCAGCCACGGCAGCATGGCTGTGGGCGGCGCCACCTTCTGCACCGACCGTGCGCGCTGTGGTGACGGCGACATCGGCCGCATCAGCCAAGACAGGCGCTTCGCCCCGACCGCCACCTCGGCGCCGATCACGCTCAACAACGGCAGCACCGGCGTCGAAGCCAGCAGCTACAAGATGCTGGCGCTCTACGGGCGCATGGGCGACGGGCTCGACCTGCAGAGCAATGCCATCGCCTGCCCGCCGGGCGGCGGCGTGTGCCAGTGATGGAATCCCCCTGATTCATCGCGAGGCGGGTGTGTGTGCCACACCCGCCCGTAGAATGAATCGCAATGAGAGTCCACCTTCGGCGCCGCCTCGCGGCGCTTGCTGTTTGTGCGAGTGTGCTGGGCCCTGCGTTTGCTGCAGCGCCACCCGCCGCGCCTGAACCGGCGGCCTCGGCCCCGGTGTCTCTGTCGGCGCGCAAGGTCTACGAACAGGCGCGGTCGCAGCTGGTGCAGATCCGCACCGTGCTCAAGGGCCAGGCCAGCCAGACCTCGGTCGGCTCCGGGTTTCTGGTGAGCAAGGAAGGCCACCTCATCACCAACTTCCACGTGGTGAGCGAAGCGGCGCTCAAACCCGAGCGGCACGAGCTGGTGTCCGTTACTGCCGATGGCCGCGAAGCGCCGGTGCAGATCCTGATGATCGACGTGCGGCACGACCTGGCCTTGCTCAAGATGAGCGGCGCCAAACAGCCCGCCAGCTACGACGCACTCAGCTTCCGCCGCGAAGCCGACAAGCTCGCCCAGGGCGAGCGCATGTACTCGCTGGGCAACCCGCTCGACGTGGGCTTTGCGGTGATCGAAGGCAACTACAACGGCCTGGTCGAGCGCAGCTTCTACCCGCAGATCTTTTTTGCCGGCTCCTTGAGCGGCGGCATGAGCGGTGGCCCCGCGCTCGACCAGGAGGGTCGCGTCATCGGTGTCAACGTGGCGCGCCGGGTCGACGGCGAGCAGGTGAGTTTTCTGGTGCCGGGCACCCTGGCCAGCGCCTTGCTGGCGCGTGGCCGCGCGGCGCCGCCATTGAAGGGTGCCGCCTGGCCCATCGTCACCACGCAGCTGATGGAGCACCAGGAGTCGCTCACCGAACGATTCATCGCCCAGGGCTGGAAGCCCGCCACCCACCCGCGCTACACCGTGCCGGTGCCACAAGACCGTTTCATGCGCTGCTGGGGCAGCAGCGAGCCGTCGCGCACCGGCGGCCTCGACTTCGAGCGCTCCGACTGTGTGATGGACACGCGCGTGTTCGTCGGCGACTTCACCACCGGCACCCTGGCCACGCGCCACGAGGCTTACGACGGGAGCAAGCTCGGCACGCTGCGTTTTGCCGCGCAGTACTCGGCGAGCTTTCGCAACGAGGGCTTCGCCCGCCTGGGAAAGCTGCACCAGACCAAACCGCAGTGCCATCAAGACTATCTGGACCGCAAGGGCCTGGTGCTGCGTGCCGTGGTCTGCCTGCGGGCCTACAAGAAGCTGCCGCAGCTGTATGACCTGTCGGTGCTGGTGACCACGCTCGACCAGCCGCAAGCCGGTGTGCAAGGCCGCTTCGATGTGCAAGGGGTGAGCTACCCCAACGCGATGAAGCTGAGCCAGCACTACCTCGATGCCTACGCGTGGGTGAAGCAGCCATGACGGTTGTGGCGCTGCTCGAGGTGCTCGACCGCGACGGCAGCGTGCGCCACAGCGTGGCCGTGCGTGAGTGGCCGCTGAGGGTGGGCCGCGCGCTCGACAACGACCTGGTGCTCGACGACGCCCACACGGCGGCCCACCACTTCAGCGTTGCGCCCGACGAACAAGGCCAGCTGCAGCTGACGGTGGGCGACAGCCTCAACGGCATGCAGTTCGATGCGCAGCGCCTGGCCGCTGGCGCCCGTGCGGCGGTGGGCGACGGCGCCGCGCTGCTGGTCGCCGGCCGCACGCATTTGCGCCTGCGCCTGGCGAGCCACACCCTGGCGCCCGAGCAGCCACTTGGCGTGACGCGCGTGCTCGCGCAAGACTTGCCCACGCTGGCCTTGCTGGCGGTGGCGGCCGCGCTGACCCTCGTCTTCAGCATCTGGCTCGACAGCGACCCCGATACCTTCGTGCGCGCGCTCGGCTCGGTGACGGTGTCGGCGCTGACCATGGCGCTGGGTTGGGCCGGCTTGTGGACCTTGTTGTCCAAGGTGTTCACGCGCCAGAGCCACTTTGGCTGGCACGTGCGTGTGCTGCTGATCGCGGTGCTCACCTGGGAGGCCGTGACCCTGGGCACGAGCCTGCTGGCGTTTGCCTTCTCATGGCCGTGGCTCACCGACTTCGGCTTCGTGTTCGACTTCGCCATCCTGAGCGCGGTGCTCTACTTTCACCTGCAGGCCGTCGAGCCGCACCACCCGCGCCGTACCCTCGGCTTTGCCGTCGCGAGCGTGGTGCTGGGGGTGGGCGTGAGCGTCTGGCGCAATGTGCAAAGCAGCGATCGCCTGGGCGAAGAGCTGTACATGAACCACCTGTTCCCGCCGGCCCTGCGCGTGGCCAAGCCGGTCGACACCACACAGTTCCTGCAAGGTGCGGCGGACTTGCAGTCCACGCTCGATGAGAAGGCGAAAGACGATGTCCAGGAGTGAGCGCACCGTGGTGGTCACCGGCGGCAGCCGCGGCATCGGCGCGGCCGCTGCGCTGCGGTGCGCGCGCGAAGGTTGGGCGGTGGCGGTCAACTACACGCGCGACGCAGCGGCGGCGCAGTCGGTGGTGCAAGCCATCCAGGCTGCGGGGGGCCAGGCGCTCGCGGTGCAGGCCGATGTGGCCGACGAGGCCCAGGTGCTGGCCATGTTCGCGCGCATCGATGCCGAGTTGCCGCG
>NZ_JANOCG010000146.1:0-4486 GCF_031412075.1 Rhizobacter sp. | reverse complement strand
TGAGCTCGCTCCACACCGCGTCTTGCAGCGTGGTGTAGACCTCAGGCAAAGAAATGATGCCGCTCTTGCCATTCACATACAGCGGCAGGTCGAGCAGGCGCGACGCGGTGCCCGCACCCAGCAGCCGGTCCATGGCCACGGTCTGCATCTGCAGCACGGCAGCCGGGATGTTCACCGGCCCGCCGCGATCCCACTCGTTGTAGTCGGGCGAGAGACTGGCGATGAACTCCGGCTTGAAGCGGAAGCTGTCGGCGTTGAACACCCCGGTGGCCAGGAACTGCAGCGCCTCGCGTTGCTTGGCCGGCTCGACCGGCACATAGGCCGCGCGGCGCGTGGTGCCCGGAAGGTCGCGCACGGTGTACATGCCACCCACGTACTTGCCCACCAACTCGGTGGCACGCCCGAGCTGGCGGAAGCCGCTCAACAGCACACGGCGCTGGCGCGTGGCTTCGTCGCCCGGTTGGGGGCCACGCTCTTGCACCCGCTGCCACAGCTCGCGCGTGAGCTGCAGTCGCTTGACGTAATAGGCCAAGGGGTCGTCACCCAGGTCAAATCGGTTTACCAGCGGGTCAAGTCCGTCATTGCCCGCGCCCACGCCACCAGCGTCGGCGTCGTCGGCATACGCCAGCAGCGGGTCGGTGCTGCGGCCCGCGATGCGCGAAAGCTCGGCCGCTTCATCGGCGGGCGCGATCTGCTTGTAGGCGTATTCGATCGCCCAATAGTCATAAGGCCCGAGCGCGGTGTTGTTGATGGCGCCCTGCTTCTCGCCGCGCAACGGGAGGTTGTAGGCGTTGTAGTCCATCACCGAACCGGAGATGCCGTTCTTCTCGGTGAATTCCTTGTCTTGCAGCTTCGCACGCGAGACCACGGTCGAGCCCTTGAAGTTGTGCTTCAGGCCCAGCGTGTGGCCCACCTCGTGGGCAATGGTGTCCTTGATGACCGACTGCACAAAGGCCTCGGCCTCGGGGCTGTCGGGTGCGAGGTCGCCGCGCGCTTCGAGCAGCTCGAGCGCAAAGTCCATCTCGGCGGCCGCTTCACGGGCGGAGTTGCAATAATCGTCGTGCTGGTGGGTGGGTGCCGCCGTCTTGCCCACGTCTTCGACGATGAAGCGCCGCGAGCCACGGCCGAACACATCGCTCATGCCAATGTCGGCGTCGATGATCTCGCCGGTGCGCGGGTCGGAGTGGCTCGGGCCGATGGCAAAGCCGACGTCGGCACCGACAAACCAGCGGATGGACGCATGGCGCGCGTCCATGTTGTCCCAATCGGCGGTGTCGGGCTGCTGGCGGGCCTCCAGCGCGTTCTTGAAGCCGATCTTCTCGAAGGCCTTGTTCCACTCCAGCACACCCGCCTCGACCGACTTGCGGTACTGCGGCGGAATGTTCTTGTCGAGCCAGAACACGATTGGCTGCTTCGGTTCTGACATCGCGGCAGTGGGATCTTTCTTCTCAAGACGCCAGCGCTTCACGTAGTGGGTGCGCGGGTTGGCCTTGAGGTCGGTGCCCAGGTCGGTGACCACATCGAAGAAGTGGCCCAGGCGCGGGTCGGTCTTGCGCGCCGGCATGGGCTGCTCCGGCAGCTTGGTGAAGTTGTAGACGAAGCCGACGAACATGCTGCGCGCATCGGGCGTGGTCGATGGCGGCGGTGGCAGCGGCACCGGGCTTGGGATCAGCGGCGGCGCCGACAGGCGCGCGGTGGCGAAGTGCACCCGTGCATTCACCGTGGTGATGTCGTCGGTGACGCGGATCTTCTCGAAGAAGGAGTTGCCTCGGTCCAGCGCATACGGCATGCGAAACGCCTGCTCGATGCGGGTGGAATAACCCGGCATGTCGGTCAGCAGGAAACCCGCGTCGATCAGCACCGACTTGCGCTGCGGGTGGGGGGCGCTGGCAATGCCTGCCGAGCCCAACAGGCTGTGCGAGAAGCCTTGGTCCACCGAGTCCTTCATCGCCGTCGTGCCGCTCACGAAGCTGGAGTTGAGAGCGATCAGCTGCATCTGGTTGGTGCCAATCTTGCGAAAACTCGCCAGCCACGACGGGCCCATCTGGCTGCCATACAAACCACGCTCGCCGAGCGAGCTGGCAATGTTCACCGACAGCAAGAAGGGCTGGTCCAGCCGCTCGGTCGGGATCTCCAGCCAGATCTTGTCGTCCTTGCGCCAGACGGGCACGAAGCCGGCCTGTTGTGTCGCGCCCTTGACCACTTCATCGAACGGCTTCGGCGCGCTGGGGTCGGGCCGCGCCGGGCCCGAGGCGGCGCCCGCCGGGCCCGAGGCGGCTGCCGCCGCAGGCCGGGCTGGCACGGTGCCCGCCCCCGGGGCCGGCACGCTGGCCGTGTTGGCCGCCGCCACCGAGGTGGTGGGGGCCTTGGAAGAATCAGGCGCGAGGGTCGCGCAAGCTTGCAGCATCAGAACGGCGGCCATGCCAAGCCCGGTCGGGCGCAGTGCATTCGGGTGTTTCACGAAAAGTCCTTGTGGGGCTGTGGGTGTGATGGACCCAGTTTAGGGTCGATCAGTTGCCGCCATGCCCTAGGGTGAATGGGGAGTCGGGCAAACTTCACACCCCGCTTCGAGTCGGCCGGCTCCCCATCAGTTCCATGACCCCCACGCACCTTCTGTACCTGCATGGCTTTCGCTCGTCGCCCCAATCTGCCAAGGCCAAGCGCATGGCCACGTGGGTTAAGAAGCACGCACCGCGCCTGACCTGGTGGTGCCCGCAGTTGCCGCCTTCTCCGCGCGAGGCGATCGAGGGGCTGTTGAAGGGTGTGGCCGATTGGCCGGTGGAACGCATGGCCGTCGTCGGCAGCTCGCTCGGCGGCTTTTACGCCACCGTGCTGGCCGAACGCCTGGGTTGCAAGGCTGGCTTGATCAACCCGGCCGTCGACCCAGCGCGCGACCTCGCCAAGTACATCGGCGAAACCACCGCCTGGCACAGCGAGGAGCGGTTTTTCTTCTTGCCCGAGTACGTGGATCAGCTGCGCAAGATGACGCCGTCTGAGCTGGCCGACCCCTCGCGCTACTTCGCCGTCATCGCAACGGGCGACGAAGTGCTCGATTGGCGCGAGATGAGCGCCCGTTACCGGGGTGGCCACCTGCGCATCGTCGAAGGCAGCGACCATGCGCTGACGGACTTCGACACGCATTTGCCACACTTGTTGCACTTCCTCGGGCTCGCGTCTTCACCCTGAGCCCCCTCCCTTCCAAGCGACAATCTCTGACATGAAACCCCCACGCTCACTTCGTTCACTGCCCCCCGAGGGGGCGCGTCAGTTCCTTCGGGCGGCCGGGCGGTACTGACCTATGTACGCATTGTTTGATGACACCGGCAAATTCCTGGCCGGCCGTGTGATGTCCGAAGGTGAAGGCTCGATGCAGATCGAGCTCGACTCGGGCAAACGTGTGAAGGTGAAGGCAGCCAACGTGCTGCTCAAGTTCGACAAACCCGCTCCCGCCGAGTTGCTGGCCGAGGGTCAGCGCCTGGCGCAAGACATCGACCTCGACCTGGCCTGGGAATTTGCCCCCGAAAGCGACTTCGGTTTTGCCGACCTGGCGCGCGACTACTTCAGCGCGAGTGCCGGGCCGGCGCAGCAGGCGGCAGCACTGTTTCGCTTGTTCGAGGCGCCGCACTACTTTCGCCGCCTGGGCAAGGGCATTTTCAAGAAGGCGCCTGAAGAGATCGTCAAGGCGGCGCTGCTGGGCATCGAACGCAAGAAGCTGCTCGCCGCGCAGATCGACACCTGGGCGAAAGAACTCGCGGCCGGCAGCTGCCCGCCGCCGGTGCGCGAGCAGCTCTACAAGCTGCTGTTCAAGCCCGACAAGAACGCGGCTGAATACAAGGCGGTGGTCGAGGCCTCCAAGCTCGCGCAAAAGGCACCACTCGATCTGCTGAAGGCTGCTGGCGCGATCGACTCGCCCTACCAGTTCCATTGGCGGCGTTTCCTGTTCGAAAACTTCCCCAAGGGCACCGCCTTCCCCGCGCTGTCGGCGCCGGCCATCAAGGACACGCTGCCGCTCGCCCCGGTTCAAGCCTTCTCGATCGACGACTCGCAAACCACCGAGATCGACGACGCCCTGTCGGTGCAAGGCCTGGGCAGCGGCACGGTGGTGTTCGGCATCCACATCGCCGCGCCGGGCCTGGCGATTGCGCCCGAGGGCCCTGTCGACAAGGTGGCACGTGATCGGCTGTCGACCGTCTACATGCCGGGCTACAAGCTGACCATGCTGCCCGACGAGGTGGTGCAGACCTACACCTTGCTCGCAGGGCGCGAGTGCCCGGCGGTGTCGCTCTACGTCAGCTTCGACGAAGCCACGCTGGCCGTGAAAGGCAGCGAAACCAAGATTGAGCGAGTGCCCATCGCCGCCAACTTGCGCCACGACCAATTAGACAGCGTGATCACCGAGGCCACGCTCACCGGTGAGGCACCGGCCACGTATGCCTTTGCGAGCGAACTCGCCTTCACCTTCCGCCTGGCTCGCCACCTGAAGGTC
>NZ_JANOCG010000145.1:0-11514 GCF_031412075.1 Rhizobacter sp. | reverse complement strand
GTTCAGCTTGCGGGCGACAGTGTCGACCTCGCCCTGCGTCAGCGTGCTGCGGTGCGTGTTTTCGTCGGCCGAGTCTTCCTTCAGGCTCTGCTTCATCGAGCGCAGGTTGAAGAACAGCTTGCGCTGCGCCTTGGTGGTGGCGACCTTGACCATGCGCCAGTTCTTCAAGATGTACTCGTGAATCTCTGCCTTGATCCAGTGCATGGCGTAGCTGACGAGGCGCACGCCCTGGTCGGGGTCGAATCGCTTCACGGCCTTCATCAGGCCGACGTTGCCTTCCTGGATCAGGTCGCCGTGGGGCAGGCCATAGCCGAGATACTGGCGCGAGATCGACACCACCAGGCGCAGGTGCGAGAGCACCATCTTCCCGGCCGATTCGACGTCGCCGTGCTCGCGCAGGCGCTTGGCAAACGACACCTCTTCCTCGTGCGTGAGCAGGGGGATGCGGTTCACCGCCGAGATGTAGGCGTCGAGGTTGCCCAGCGAGGGCACGACGGCAAACGGGTCACGGACGGTCAAAGCAGAAGCAGATGACATGTTCATAGCCACATCAGACATCTTGGAACTCCTTTCGGTTCCCTCATATTAGCACTCGACGATTGAGAGTGCTGATGGGCCCTCTAAGGCTGTCAACAAGTGAGCAAATACTCTCACGCAATATCCAGAGATCAGCCAAACCGCGTTTCAGCCTCGTCGAGCAGCGAGTCGACAACCGACAGCAACTCCGACACGCTCACCGGCTTGGTGAGGTACTGCGAGGCGCCCGCCTTCATGGCGGAGGCGATCTGTGCGGCCAGGGCATCGGCCGAAACCACCACCACCGGGATGTCGGCGGTGCTGCTGTCGGCCTTCAGGTGGCGGAGCAGCTCCAGGCCGTCGATGTCGGGCAGGTGCATGTCGAGCAGGATCAGGTCGGGCCGGTGGGCGCGGATGGCGGCCAGTCCGTCCAGGCCGGTGATCGACACATCAAAGCGCACCTGCGGCCGGCGCGACAAGATCCCTCGCATCACCTCCACGTTGGTTTCGTTGTCTTCGACGTAATGCACCACCCGCTGGTGATAGTCGCTGGAGGTGGACTGGGTGTCTTCCAGGTCGGCGGCAGCCGTATTCGGGTGTTCGGCGCGCGGCAAAGTCAAGATGAAAGACGAGCCTTCGCCGGCGGTGCTGCGGGCGCGCAGCGCGCCGCCCATCTGCTCAGCCAGGCGCTGGCTGATGACCAGCCCGATGCCCGTGCCTTCGAGCGCCGAGCGTTCACGGCCCAGGCGGTTGAAGGGTTGGAACAGCTGCGCCAGTTGAGTGGGTGTCATGCCCAGGCCGGTGTCGGTGACAGTCAGCTCGATGCTGTCGCGGTGGCTGATGCGGGTGGCGATGTGGATGCGGCCTCCGTCGCTGTTGTACTTGACGGCATTGCTCAGCAGGTTGATCAGGATCTGCTTCACGCGGGTGGTATCGCCCACCACACGCGCCATCTCGTCAGGCACGTTCTGGCTGACGGTGATGCGGCGCCGGTTCGCGTCTTGTTCCACCAGCGGCAGCGCGGCGGCGATGACCTCGCGCAGGTCGAGCCGGTCGGGCTGCAGGTTGAGCGTGCCCGACTCGATGCGCGACAGGTCGAGCACGTCGTTGATCATGTCCAGCAAGTGCCAGCCCGCGCCCTGGATCTGCGCCACCCAGGGCCGCTGTGCGGCAGGCAGCGGGTTGTTCTGGTCCAGCTCCAGCAGCTGCGCAAAGCCCAGCATGGCGTTGAGCGGCGTGCGCAGTTCGTGGCTCATGCGCGAGAGGAACTCGCTCTTGGCCAGGTTGGCCGCTTCGGCGATCTCGCGGGCGCGCTCGGCCTCGGCCAGGCGCAGGTGTTCGGTGATGTCTTCGACCACGCCGACGATGCGGTGCGGGGCGCCCTGCACGTCGCGCAGCATGGTCACGATGGACTGCACCCACACCATGCGGCTGTCGCGGGTGAGGTAGCGGCCCTGCCGTCGGTACATCGGGATCTCGCCGCGCACCAGCTGGCCCGAGAGCTCGAAGTCCTGCACCCGGTCGTCAGGGTGGTTGAGCGTGGCCACGTTCATGCCCATCAGCTCGTCGGCCGCATAGCCCGTGAGCTCGCAAAAGCGTGGGTTGACCTGTTTCACGTTGCCGTGCAGGTCGGTGTAGACCACGCCGATGGGCACGTTGTTGAGGATGTTGCGAAAGCGTTGTTCGCTCTCGCGCAAGCTGGCCTCGGTGCGCTCGCGCTCGGCGATCTCGCGTTGCAGCGCCGCGGTGCGGTCTTTGACTGCCGCTTCGATGCGGCGCGTGCGGCCGGTCACGGTGAGCAGCAATGCACCGAGCATGGCGGTGGCGAGCAGCCCGACGAGCGAAAACAGCAAGGCGTTGCGCTCACCTGCTTCGGGCAATTGGGCACGTGAGGCGGTGACACGCAGATCCCATTGCCGCCCGGCAAAGGCCAGCGGGCGCACGTGCAGCAGGCCGGGCTGGGCAGTCTCACAACCGGGCTCGCCGGCCAGTCGGCGACGCGCGGCCGAAGGCTCGGTGTCGACGATGCACAGGTTGAGGTAGTGCGGCAGGCTGGTGCGAAAGGCGCTCAAGGCGGCGTCCATGCGAAGCGTCACGAAGGTCACACCCCGCGCATCGGCAAGGCGCTCGCTGGCGGTGGTGGGGTTGCCGCGGTACAAGGCCTGGTAGATCACCACCACCGTCTTGTCGCCGAGTTCCTGGGTGGCCCGAAAACCCGCGGTGGCGGCGGGTGAACCGGTGCGCACGGCAGCGTCGATGGCAGCACGTGCCTCGGCGACGGAGCGTGCATTCACGCCGAGTGCCGAAGCATTGCCCTGCTTCGGCTCGATGTAGCGCATCACGGCGAGCAGGTCGTCGGGCTGGGGCTGGAAGTTGGAGTCGGTGCGGTCGAACACACGGAAGGCCGAGGCTTCGACCGCGCGCACCCGGGCTTCATAGGCCGGTGCGTCGGCACGCCGGATGAACTCGGACCAGCCCATGGCTTGCAGGTGGTTGCCGGGCACCAACCAGGCGGCAGTCGCACGCCGCATTTCGTCGGAGGTGACGTCTTCCGAAGCCAGGAAGGCGCCGCGCAGCGCCTCGAGCGCGTGCAATGGAAATTCGAGCTGCGCC
Organism: Rhizobacter sp.; assembly: GCF_031412075.1. Taxonomy (GTDB): domain Bacteria; phylum Pseudomonadota; class Gammaproteobacteria; order Burkholderiales; family Burkholderiaceae_C; genus Rhizobacter. The sequence continues at coordinate 8,385 of NZ_JANOCG010000145.1, read as the reverse complement.
GTGAGGCTGGACGACGCATTCAACGCGTCTCGCTCGAAGGCCGCCAACACGCGTGTTTCACCCCAGCGGCCCACCTGCTTGACCCCGAGCGCCATCAAGACAGTGGCCACCACGAGCGTCAACCCGACCGTCAATCGGCGCGAGGCCCAGTCGCTGCGGGGCCGGCCGATGAGGGTCAGCACCATCGGCGCTGCGATCAGCACGCCCAGGGTGTCGCCCGAAGCCCAGACGCACCAGGTGAACCACAAGGTTTCGAGCGGCTGCTGCGCCAGGAAGTAGAGCGCGGCGGTGCCGACGCTGGCGCTGATCAGGCAAGAGGCGAGGGCGCCGAGGCCAAAGAACACGGCGATGTCGCGCGGCTCGCTCAGGGTCAGCGGGTGGCTGCTGAAACGCCGTACCAGCCACGCACCCGCAGTGGCCTGCAAGACGGCGCCTGTGGCCACGGCGGTCGGCAGCAGCACCGCGTTTTGAAAGTTGGGAGACGCGTGATTGTTGAAAGCGAGCAACACGTTGACCGCGACCGCGCCAACGGCGACGCCAGGCAGCATGCGCCAACCGAATGTCAGCACGCAGGCCAGCGCAATGCCGGCGGGTGGGTAAAGCGGGGCGGCATAACCCGAGGGAATGGCCAGCCACATCGACACCCAGCCGGCCAGCGCGTATGCCAACGTGGTGCCCAGGAGCGCAAGCGCCCAGTGGGGTGTTTGGCGGAAGGGCGCGGCAGACGTCATCAGGTGTCGAATGGCGTGGTGGGGAGCGCGTGATATCGCGAAAGCCCTGGCGACCCGGGGCGGCCATCCAAGCCTAACACCCGCTGGCTGTCAGACGTTGAACAAGAAGTTCAGCACGTCGCCATCTTTCACCACGTACTCCTTGCCTTCGGCGCGCATCTTGCCGTGGTCCTTGGCGCCTTGTTCGCCCTTGAGGGTGATGAAGTCGTCGAACGCGATGGTCTGCGCGCGGATGAAGCCACGCTCGAAGTCGGTGTGGATCACGCCGGCCGCCTGCGGGGCGGTGTCGCCGATGTGGATGGTCCAGGCGCGCTCTTCCTTCACGCCGGCGGTGAAGTAGGTTTGCAGGCCCAGCAGCTTGAAGGCGCTGCGGATCAGGCGGTTCAGGCCCGGCTCGGTCTGGCCCATGTCGGCGAGGAAGATCTCCTTGTCTTCATCGCTCATCTCTGACATCTCGGCCTCGGTCTTGGCGCAAATGGCCACCACCGGTGCCCTCTGGACCTCGGCGTAGGCACGCAGCTTGTCGAGGAAGGGGTTGTTCTCGAAGCCGTGTTCATCGACGTTGCCGACAAACATGGCCGGCTTGGCGGTGATCAGGCACAGCGGCTTGATCAGCAGCAGCTCGTCCTTGCTCAGGCCGAGCGAGCGCACCGGCTTGGCTTCGTCGAGCCCGGCCTGCACCTTCACCAGCACCGCGGTGAGTTTGATGGCTTCTTTGTCGCCCGCACGGCCGAGCTTGTTTGCGCGGTGCACGGCTTTCTCGACGGTGCCGAGGTCGGCCAGGCAGAGTTCGGTCTGGATCACCTCGATGTCGGAGATCGGGTCGACCTTGCCGGCCACGTGGATCACGTTCTCGTCTTCGAAGCAGCGCACCACGTTGACGATGGCGTCGGTCTCGCGGATGTGGGCGAGGAACTGGTTGCCCAGGCCTTCGCCCTTGGAGGCACCCGCCACCAGCCCGGCAATGTCAACGAATTCGACAATCGCCGGCACGATGCGCTCGGGCTTGACGATGGCCGACAGCTGGGCCAGCCGCGGGTCGGGCAGCTCGACCACGCCCACGTTGGGCTCGATGGTGCAGAAGGGGTAGTTCTCCGCCGCAATGCCCGCTTTGGTCAGCGCGTTGAAGAGGGTGGACTTGCCGACGTTGGGCAGGCCCACGATGCCGCATTTGAGGCTCATGGTGGGGTAGGGCGAAGTGGGGGCCGCGCTGGGCGCGAGCGGGGTGGTGATTCTAGTGGCCCGCCCCCGGGGCAGACGCATGCGCCTCCAGCACCTGCTGCACGGTCTGCAGCAGGCGCACGCGGCCCACCGGCTTGACCAGCACCTCGTCCATGCCGGCGGCCAGGCAGGCGGCGCGGTCTTCGGCGTAGGCGTTGGCGGTGAAACCCACCACCGGCAGGTGGCGCGCCTGTTCGCCGGCTTCGCCCGCGCGCAGGCGGCGGGTGGCCTCCAGGCCGTCCATATCCGGCATGCGCCAATCCATCAGCACCAGGTCGAAGCCGCCGCGGGTCAGCTGGTTCAGGGCATCGACGCCTGAGGTGGCGGTGAGCACCTGGACGTCGGCCGTTTCGAGCATCTGCGAGGCGATCATGGTGTTGACAGCGTCGTCGTCGACCAGCAGCACACGCATGCCGGCCAGGCCGCCGCTCAGCGTGGCCAGGGCCGAGTTGACGAGGGTGGGGTGGGAGGGCGGGTCGCTGGCCGCCAACGGCAGGCGCAGCGTGACCCGCGTGCCGACGCCGGGCTCGCTCTGCAGGGCCAGGCTGCCGCGCATCAGCGTGACGAGCTGGCGCGTGATCGCCAGACCCAGGCCACTGCCGGAGTGGCGGCGGGTTTCGCCACCGTCGGCCTGGTGAAAGGCGTCGAACACGAGCGCCTGGTGCGAGCGCTCGATGCCAATGCCGGTGTCTTCGATGTGCAGGTGCAGCTGGCGCAAGGCCGGCTCGTAGCGCAGCGCCAGGCCCACGTGGCCGCGGTCGGTGAACTTGACGGCATTGCCCAGCAGGTTGATCAGCACCTGCTTCAGGCGGAACTCGTCGCCGCGCAGCCAGGCGGGCACGCCGTCTTCGACGGTCAGCCGGCAATCCAGCGATTTGGCGTCGGCCTGTGGTTGCACCGTCTCCATCACCTGCGCCAGGCAGGCGCGCAGCTCGAAGGGCTGGTCGAGCAGCTCGAGCCGGCCGGCCTCGATGCGTGAGAGGTCGAGCACGTCGTTGATCAGGTGCAGCAGGTGGGTGCCGCCGCGGCGCACCGTCTCGACCAGCTCGCGCCGGTTGGGCTCGGCCAGGGTCGGGTCGCGCAGCAGGTCGGCCGCACCCAGCACGCCGTGCAAAGGTGTGCGCAGCTCGTGGCTCATCACGGCCAGGAAGCGCGACTTGGCCTGCGAGGCCTGCTCGGCGTGGTCGCGTGCCGACTCCAGGTCGCGCATGCGGCGCGTCACCAGGTCGTCGACCGTGAGCGGTTGGCTGTGGGGGGCGTCGAAGTGGCTGTCGATGGCGGGCGTCAACACCGCCAACTTTCTGAGCTGGCGCGTGATGCCGAACAGCGCGCCAATCAAGAACAACTGGGCGAAAAGGCCATTGATGTAGAGCGGCCACAGGGTCTGCGACCACTCCGGTGATGCCGTGCCCCGCAGGTTGACCACGATCGCCGGCAGCACGGTCAGCACGGTCAGCGCCAGGCTCAGGCAGAGCGCTCGCCACAGGGGCCAGGTGACGTAAATCAGCAGGTGCGCGCCGACCAGCCAATAGGCCAGCGAGGCCGCGCTGTAGACGGTGAACGACTCGGCCACCAGCAGCATATAGCTCACGCTGGCCACAAAATACAGGCTCAAGCCCAGCGTGCCCAGACCCTGGGCCAGCACCAGGTAGCGTGGCCGGCGCCACACCAGGGCGGCCAGCCCGCCGAACCAGGCCATCAGCAACGGGTAGGCGAAGCGGTCGGAGTGGCTGATCTGGCCCAGCGCCGCTTCGGTCCACCACACCAGCGCCACACTGGCAACGACGAGCACGAACAACCACAGGGCCGTGCTGCGCGCGACCAGGGTGATCTTGGGGACGGTCGCTGGCGCCACAAACGGGTCGGGCGCTGTCTTCGGTTCGGTGGGCATGGGGTCCAGGGCGTGCGAAGCTCGCGGCCTATTATCCCGGGCAGACCTTCGCTGCGGACCCCCTATGACCCTGCTGACCCTCACCCCCCACAGCAAAAATCTTGGCGGCGGGTTCACCGTGCGCCGCCTTCTGCCGTCGGCACAACGCCAGGCGGTCGGGCCTTTTTTGTTCTTCGACCACTTCGGGCCCATCACCGCCCAGCCGAGCGACAACCACGATGTGCGCCCCCACCCGCACATTGGCCTGGCGACGGTGACCTACCTGTTCGAGGGCGCGATGATGCACCGCGACAGCACCGGCGTGACCCAGCGCATCGAGCCCGGCGCCGTCAACTGGATGACAGCCGGGCGCGGCATCGTGCATTCCGAGCGCACCCCCGATGACCTGCGCTCGACCACCCGCCGCAGCCACGGCCTGCAGCTGTGGGCGGCGCTGCCGGCGGCGCACGAAGAAGACGCACCGAGCTTTTCGCACACGCCCGCCAGCGCCATTCCGTCGGCGGTGGTGCAGGGTGTGGCGGTGCGTGTGCTGATCGGCAGTGCCTTCGGCCTGGGCTCGCCGGTGCCCACCTTGTCGCCCACGCTCTACATCGACATGTCGCTGCCTGCCGGTGGCAACCTGGTGGTGCCAAACGCAGCACGAGAGCGTGCGCTGTACAGCATCGACCACGGTTTCACGCTCGACGGCGAGCCGGTGCCCGCGGGGGTGATGGTGCTGCTGCCCGACGGCCATGAGCCCGCGCTTCGGGCCGAGCAGGGCGCGCGTGTCATGTTGATCGGCGGCGAGCCGCTGGGTCACCGCTTCATGTGGTGGAACTTCGTCTCCAGCCGCAAGGAGCGCATCCTGCAGGCCGGTGACGATTGGGCGGCTCAGCGCTTCGAGCGCGTGCCCGGCGAGACCGAGTTCATTCCGCTGCCACCGCGGGCTTGATGGTCGGTGCGGGCGCGGCGCGCCGGAGCATCAGCACATTGCCCGCCACCGCGAGCAGCACGCCGACCCCGGCCAGCGCATCGGGCCGGTAGTTCTCGAACAGCATCGAGACCACCAGCGCCAAGAGCGGCGTCATCACGCCGATGGTGCCGGCCGGCCCGGCGCCGATGCGGTCGAGCAGGGTGAGGTAACACGCGAAGGTGAGCACCGAGCCGGCGAGTGCCAGGTACACGAGCGCCACCCACCACGACACAGCGGTGGGCCACACCACGCTTTGCCCGCTGGCCAGCACCACCGCCATGCAGATGGCAGCGCCGTAGAGCATGCCGTAGCCGAGGCTGGTCCACATCGGCAAGCCACGCTCGCGGTTGCGGCTGGCCACCAGGCTGCCCACGGTGGAGAGCAGCACCGAGCCCACGGTGAAAAGCGCACCCAGCGCCGTTGCCTGGCCTTCAGGTGCCTTGCCGAACTCGGGCCAGAAGATCAGCGCCACACCCGCCAGGCCCAGCAGGCCACCGGCGACAAAGCGTGCGCTCAATGTGGTGTTGAAGAGCCACAGCGCGCCGATGCCCGCCACCAGCGGCGAGGCCGAGTAACCCACTGCCACCAGACCCGAAGGCAGGTGGCGCTCTGCGTGGTAGACGCAGATGTACGACACGCCGTAGAGAAACACACCCTGCAATGCGAGCCAGGCGTGGTCGCGCCAAGGCAGCCTCAGCCGTTCGCCGCGCCACGCGCACCAGGCCAGCACGCACAACCCGGCCAGGCCGAAGCGCATGGCCACACCGAACTCGGGCGAGGCCACGCCGATCTGGTAGGTGATGGCATGCCAAGTGGTGCTCCACGTGAGCACGCAGATGGCAAAGAGTTGCCAAGCGGGCAATCGTTGCATCAGTCGAACTTGTAGCTGGCGTTGCCGACCTGGCCCACGCGCAGGCCGCAGTCGATGCCTTCGACGATCACCGCGTTCATGCCAAAGGTGATGGCGCCGTCGAGCAGCGCGCTGGCGCGGTAGGTGCTCATCGTGTCGCCCGGTTCGTTGCCCGGCTCGGCGGTGAGCGGGTCGATGTTGGGAATGGGGCAGCGCGCGCAGGGTTTGACCAGCCTGAGCCGCACCGGGCCCTCGGGCGTGTCGAAGCGGATCTCATCGAGGTGGTCTTCACCATGGGCGTCCAGCCCCGAGAGCACGAGGTTGGGCCGAAAGCGCGCCATCGTCACCGGCTCTTTCAAACGCTGGTTCAGCTCGGCGAGCGAGGCTTCGGAAATCACCAGGATCGGGAAGCCATCGCTGAAGGCGTTTTCGGCCTCGATGTCGCCGGTCCACTTCTTGTTCGACAGCCGCTTTTGTTCGGGGTCGAAGCGCACCAGTCGCAAGGGCTGGCCGAGAAAGTCGCTGAACCACTGCGCCGCCAGGTCGCCCATGTCATAGGCGGCCACTTCGTCGCCCCACACCCTCACCCGCACCGGGCCTTCAACGCCGTCGATGACCAGGTGCAGGGCCAGCATGCCGGGTGCGCGCAACACCACCTCGGTGTGCTTGAGCGTGGGCTGGATCAGCGCCATGCGCGGCAGCTCGCGCTGGGTGACGAACTCGCCTTGTGCATCGACCACCATCCACGCGCGGTCGAACTCGAGGCCGGTTTCGATCAGCAGGGCCTCCGACACGCCGACTCCGGCGCAGCTTTTCAATGGATAGACGTTCAAGGCCGTCACCGTCACGCTCAGCTTGTCATCACTCACTTGAAGATCCCTTTGAGTTTTTCTTTCAGCTTGTCGCGGGCGGCGTCTTTCATGGCAGCGGAATCGCTGCTGCCGCTGGCGGCACTTGCAGCGCTGGGCAAGCCGAGTTTTTCTCTGAGCTTGTCCTTCACCTGCGCGCCCACTTCGGTCTTGATCGCCTGCGCGGCGATGGCCGACCACTCGATGCGCCAGTCCATGGCCTCAAAGGGGCCGTTCAGGTGCACCGGGATCGTCAGGCCCTTCAAGGCCGCGAGATCGGCGCCGTCTTGCCCCTTGGTGGTGGAGGTGACGGTGGCACGCGCGGTGTAGTCGATGACACCCTTGCCGATGTCGAGCGCGCCGTCGCCGCCCAGGCGGAAGAAGGGGCTCTTGGCGTCGAGGTCGTTGCTGCGTGCCACGCCGTTGGCGATGTTGAAGCTGGCGGTCAGCTCGGAGAAGTCGGTCTTTTCCGTCTGGCGCGCTTTCTGCCGCTCGTCGGCTTGCTTCATGCCCAGCGTGGCCTTGGCCTGGCGCAGGCTCTTGGCGAGGTTCACGCCCTTGATGGCGCCGTCGCGCAGCTGCAATGCCGCCTTGCCCTGCAAGCGCGACTTCAGTTCGTTGGTGCTGCGGCCCGCGCTCTCGACGTCGAGCGTGACCTTGCCGGTGCCTTCGAGCACGTCTTTTTTGGCCATGTCTTGCAGCAGCGCATTCACGTTGACGTTGTTGGCGGTGGCGTTCACCGCCACGCGGCTGGCGCGTGCGTCGGCAAAGGCGGTGGCGCTCACACTGCCGCCCCAGGTCTTGCCGGAAAACTGGCTCACCCGCAGCATGCCGCCTTCGAGCGTGGCGAGGAACACCGCGTCGCTCACGCGGTAGGTCTGGTAGGCGAACTGGCCCACGCGCACGTCGAACTTGCCTTGCAGCGAACGCAAAGGCGAGAGATCGACCGGTGCGTCGGCGGCAGGTGGGGCCGACACCGGCGCCGAGGCCGAGGTCGAGGTCGAAGCCGCCGTGGGCGGCAGCAGGCGATTCAGGTCGAGCGAGTCGAAGCGCGCCGCCACGTTGAGCGTGAGCGGTGTGGTCGCAAGGATGGCACTGCCTTCGCTCGCAAACGGGTTGGTGTTGATCTGGCCCTTGAGCGCCCAGTGCGCGGCCTGTGCCGAGGCGTCGGCCTTGCCCTGGATGCTGATGTTGAGCGGTTGCAACGACGGTTCCTGCAATTGCAGCTGGGTGTCCAGCCCGTCGAGGGCGACGGCGCCTTTTTCTAGCTGCAACAACAAGGTGGCGCGCACGCTGCCGGCGATCTGCCGCGGGCCGCTGCGGCCCTTCAGCGTGCTCTCCACATTCGGCACCACGATGCGCTCGAAGCTGCCACTCGGCGCGGCGGTCTTGAAACTCGCCTCCACCGTGGTCGGCCCTTGCAGGCTGACCTGCCCACTCAACGCACTGCCGGTGAGCGACTCGCCCTTGACCGAGAGTTCGGGCCAGTCGAGGTTCAAGCTCAGCGGCTGGCCGCTGGAGGTGCCGCCCAGCTTGATGCGCAGCTTCGACAGCATCAGCGCCTTGTTCTCCGGGTCGTAGGCAAAACGCTCCAGCGCGAGGGTCGACTTGGCGAGATTGAGCGTGCCGATGGTGGCGTCGCCGGCCAGCTCCACCTTGTCGGCCTGCAGCGTGCCCTTGTTGCCGTCAAAGGCCAGCGCGCCGCGCAAGTTGGCGTTCACGGCCTGTGCGCCAGGGGCGTTGCCTTTCCAGGCGAGCTGCATGTCGCGCAAGCGCACACCCTTGTCGGCCAGGGCCAGCGTGAGCTGCGTGCTGCCGCTGAGGTCGCCTTGCACGGGGGGCGAGGTGAGGGCCACGCGGGCCTGCAGCTTGATCGGCGACTCGACCTGGTC
>NZ_JANOCG010000144.1:0-10134 GCF_031412075.1 Rhizobacter sp. | reverse complement strand
GAAGAGCAGCTGCGCTTTGCGGCCTGCTATTGGCACAGCTTCTGCTGGAACGGCTTCGATCCGTTCGGCTACGACGGCACCTTCGAGCGCCCTTGGCAAAAGATGGCCGACCCGATGGAGGCGGCGCGGGCCAAGGCCACGGTGGCCTTCGACTTTTTCAGCAAGCTGGGCCTGCCGTATTACTGCTTCCATGATCGCGACATCGCCCCCGAAGGCGCCACCCCGCGCGACAGTGTTGACAACCTGCGCCGCATGGTCGACGTGGTCGGCGAGCACCAGCAGCGCACCGGCATGAAGCTCTTGTGGGGCACCGCCAATGTGTTCAGCCACAAGCGCTTCATGAGCGGCGCGGCCACCAACCCCGACCCCGAGATCTTTGCCCTGGCCGCGCTGCAGGTGAAGGAGGCGATGGACGCTACCCTGAAGCTCGGCGGTGAGAACTACGTGATCTGGGGCGGCCGTGAAGGTTACGAGACCCTGCTCAACACCGACATGAAGCTCGAGCTCGACAACCTGGGCCGCTTCTTGAAAATGGTTGTCGAGTACAAGTACAAGATCGGCCTCAAGGGCCCGATCCTCATCGAACCCAAGCCGCGCGAGCCGACCAAGCACCAGTACGACTTCGACAGCGCCACCGTGTTCGGTTTTCTCAAAGCGCACGGCCTGGAGAACGAGGTCAAGGTCAACATCGAAGCCAACCACGCCACGCTGGCCGGCCACAGCTTCGAGCACGAGATCGCCACCGCCATCGCGCTCGGCATCTTCGGCTCCATCGACATGAACCGCGGCGACATGCAATGCGGCTGGGACACCGACCAGTTCCCCAACAACGTGGCCGACACCGCACTCGCGCTGTACTACATCATGAAGGGCGGTGGCTTCACCAGCGGCGGCCTCAACTTCGATTCGAAGGTGCGCCGCCAGTCGCTTGACGCCGAAGACCTGTTCCACGGTCACCTCGGCGGCATGGACGTGGCGGCCAAGGCGCTGCTCGCGGCCGAGCAGATGATCAAGGACGGTGGCCTGGAGCGCGAGCTGCAAACGCGCTACGCCGGCTGGGAAGGGGGCCTCGGCCACGAGATCCGCCAGGGCAAGTTCGGCCTGGCTGAGTTGGCCCAGCGGACGCTCGCGCGCAACGCCGACACCGCGCCGCGCTCCGGCCGACAAGAGGCGCTGGAAAATTGGGTCAACCGATTCGTCTGAGTCAGAGGCAACGATTTTCATGACGAACGTGAACCAGAACCCGCCGATCCAGAACCCGGTCTTGCCGGGCTTTCACCCCGACCCGTCGATCTTGCGGGTGGGGCGCGATTTTTACCTCGCCACCTCCACCTTCGAGTGGTGGCCTGGCGTGCGCATCCACCACTCGCGCGACCTGGTGCACTGGCAGCACCTGTCGTATGCGCTCACGCGGCGCAGCCAGCTCGACATGCGTGGCAACCCCGACTCGTGCGGCATCTGGGCCCCGTGCCTGAGCCACCGCGATGGCACCTACTACATGGTGTTCACCAACGTGCGCAGCATGACCGGCGCCTACAAGGACACGCCCAACTACGTGGTCACCGCGCCGCACCCGAGCGGCCCCTGGTCGGAGCCTGTCTACCTGCACAGCCGTGGCTTCGATCCCTCGCTTTTTCATGACGACGATGGCCGCAGCTGGGTCGTCAGCATGCAGTGGGACCACCGTGCGGGGCGCAACCCCTTCCACGGCATCTTGCTGCAGGAATACAGCCACGAGCAGCAGTGCCTGGTCGGCCCGGTGAAGAACATCTTTGCCGGCAGCCCGCTCGGCTTTGTCGAAGGCCCCCATCTCTACAAGCGCGACGGTTGGTATGTGCTGATGACCGCCGAGGGCGGCACGTTCTACGGCCATGCGGTGACCATCGCGCGCTCGCGTTCCATCGACGGGCCTTACGAGCTGAGCCCGCATCACCCGCTTCTCACGGCCCAGGGCGAATCGCCCGCTGGCCTGCAGCGTGCCGGGCACGCCAGCCTGGTTGATGCCGGCAACGGGGAGTGGTACATCGCGCACTTGTGCGGGCGGCCCTTGGAGTGGCGAGACAGCGCGCCGAGCGAGCCACCGCTCGACTACGACGCCGAGGGCCTGCACAGCATCCTCGGCCGAGAGACGGCTCTGCAACGAGTGGAGTGGACACCCGAGGGCTGGCTGCGCCTGGCGCAGGGCGGCGTGGCGCCGCAAAGCACGCTGCCCGCACCGGCGCTGCCGCCGGCACCGATCGAGCCTGAAGCAGCGCGCGATGAATTCAGCGGCCCCGACCTGTCGGGCCACTGGAACACGTTGCGCGAACCCTTCGATGTGTCGTGGATGTCGCTCAAGGCACGGCCTGGCTTCTTGCGCCTCACCGGCCGCAACTCGTTGATGTCGACCTTCGAGCAAAGCCTCGTGGCCCGCCGCCAGCAGCACTTCGACTGCGAAGCCGAGACCGTGGTCGAGTTCGCTCCCACCGTGTTCCAGCAGATGGCGGGCCTGGTGGCGTACTACAACACGCAGAACCACGCCTACCTGCACGTGACCCACGATGAAGTGGTGGGGGGGCGCGTGCTGCTGTTGTCGGTCAATGACGATGGCGCGCTGCGCGAGCCGCTGCCGGCCTTGCCCATTGGCGACGCGCCACGCGTGTGGCTGCGGGTGCGCTTCGAAGGCGCGGCCTTCCGCTTCTTCTACGCGCTGGCCGAAGGCGAATGGCAGCCCTTTGGCGAGCCGCTGCCGTCGAAGATGCTGTCAGACGAATACGCCACGCGGTTCGACGACGGCTTTGCGCGCAGCTTCGGTTTCACCGGCAACTTCATCGGCCTGGCCTGCCAAGACCTGAGCGGCTCGCGCCTGCACGCCGACTTCGACCACTTCAGCTACCGCAGCCTCACGCCGTGACGGTCTCAAGCAGCGCCTCCCCCCAGCAGATGGCCAACGCGATTCGTGCGCTGGCGATGGACGCGGTTCAGCAGGCGAACTCGGGCCACCCCGGCATGCCGATGGGCATGGCCGACATTGCCGTGGCCTTGTGGCACGGCCATTTGCGCCACAACCCGGCCCACCCCGAGTGGCCCAACCGTGATCGCTTCGTGCTGTCGAACGGGCACGGTTCGATGCTGCTCTACGCGCTGCTGCACCTGAGCGGCTACGCGCTGCCGATGAGCGAGCTGAAGCGCTTTCGTCAGCTGCACAGCAAGACACCCGGCCACCCCGAGCGCGGCTACACGCCGGGTGTGGAGACCACCACCGGCCCGCTGGGGCAGGGGCTGGCCAATGCGGTGGGCATGGCCCTGGCCGAGAAGCTGCTTGCCGCCGAGTTCAACCGCGACGGCCTGCCGGTGGTCGACCACCACACCTACGTGTTCGTCGGCGACGGCTGCCTGATGGAAGGCATCAGCCACGAAGCCTGCTCGCTCGCGGGCACCTGGCAGCTCGGCAAGCTGATCGCCTTTTACGACGACAACGGCATCTCCATCGACGGCCATGTGCAAGGCTGGTTCACCGACGACACGCCGGCACGCTTTCGCGCCTACGGCTGGCAGGTGATCGAGGTGTGGACGGCCACGACGTGGCGGCGGTGAGCGCCGCCATCGAAGCCGCCAAGGGCGAGGCCGCGCGCCCGACGCTCATCTGCTGCAAGACGGTGATCGGGCAGGGCGCGCCCACCAAGGCCGGCACGCACGACTGCCACGGCGCCCCGCTGGGCGCAGCCGAGATCGCCGCGGCGCGTGAGCGCATGGGCTGGCCACACGCGCCCTTCGAGATCCCGGTCGATGTGGCCGCTGCATGGGATGCCCGTGTGCGCGGCCGGCGCGCCGAAAGCGAATGGGAAGAACTGATGACGGCCTACCGCCGTCGCCACCCCGAACTTGCGGTCGAGCTGGAGCGCCGCCTGCGCGGTGATTTGCCGAGCGGCTTCGAGCCAGCCAGCGCGGCACTCGTGAGCGAGGGGGCCGCACGCGGCGAGACGATTGCCTCTCGCAAGGCCTCGCAGAACGCCATCCAGTCGTTCAGCGCCTTGTTGCCCGAACTGGTGGGCGGCTCGGCCGATCTCGCCCCCTCGAACCTGACGCAGTGGAAGGGCTGCCGCGCTGTCACCGCGACGGAGCACGGCAACTACCTGCACTACGGCGTGCGCGAGTTCGGCATGGCCGCCATCCTGAACGGCCTGGTGTTGCACGGCGGCGTGCGCCCGTTTGCCGGCACCTTCCTGATGTTTTCGGAGTACGCACGCAACGCCTTGCGCATGGCCGCGTTGATGAAGATCGCGCCGATCTATGTGTTCACCCACGACTCCATCGGCCTGGGCGAAGACGGCCCGACGCACCAGCCGGTGGAGCAGACCGGCACCCTGCGCATGATCCCCAACTTCGACCTTTGGCGCCCGTGCGACGCCGTGGAGACGATGGTGGCGTGGCAGCAGGCGGTGCTGTCGCGCGACCACCCGACGGCGCTGGTGCTTTCGCGCCAGAACCTGCCGCACCAGCCGCGTGATGCAGGCGGGCTGGCCGACATGGCACGCGGCGGCTATGTGCTGCGGCGAGAGCGCTCGAGCCTGCGCGTGGTGTTGATCGGCACGGGTTCGGAGGTCACTCTGGCCTGCGAGGCCGCTGAGCAACTTGAAGCCTTGGGGCACGGCGTGCGCGTGGTGTCCATGCCTTCGGTCTTCGCCTTCGACCGCCAGACGCGCGACTACATCGACGCCGTGCTGCCCGTCGGCGTACCCCGCGTGGCGGTGGAGGCCGGCCACCCGGAAGGCTGGTACCGCTTCGTCGGACTCGAGGGCGCCGTGGTGGGCATCCAAACCTTCGGCGAATCGGCGCCTGCCCCGGAGCTGTATGAGCACTTCGGAATCACCGCAAGCGCGGTGAAGGATGCGGCGCTTGCCGTCATCGCGCCGTCGACTTGCTGATTCGTGAAGGCGACCGCGCCCGAGTCCGATGGTGTGATCGAAGTCCGTCTCCGCCAGCCGATTTCTGGCAATGAACCCGAACCACTGCCGCTGTTTCGCCGGGTCGGCCGCGAACTCCGCTCGCAGTGCCAGCGGTGGGGCGTGCAGTAGTGCGGTTTGCCGCCGATCGCGATGAGGCGATGGACGAGCTGATCGATTGGTTGACGTTCTACAACCATCGCAGGCTTCACTCCACGCCGGGCTGCATCAGCCCGAAGAGGTTCGAAGAAAGCTGGCACGCGGGTCAGTCCAGGAAACCCGGGCAACCAAGTGGCTGTAGACAACGTTCGACGAGAGCAAGGCCAGTTTGCTGATTGGCAGCGAGACGCAGAAAGTGCTGACGCACAGCAGGATCCCCGTGGTGGTGTATCGGTAGGCCTTTCGTTCGCCAGGTGCTGCCCCCTGATGGAACGCTGCGTGCGTTCGGTCGCCAACCTGACGCGGCGCGACGGATGCGACTTCATGGCCTGGGCTGCCACGCACACCTTGCAGCTGAGCACGACGACCTGCGCGCCGGCTGCGTCTCGGGCGCTTCGGTGCTGTCGCGATTGACGGGTTGATTCTCGTCAACGTACGCAATCGGTGCCTCGCGCAGACTGGCCCCTTCGACGTCGCCAGCACACGCCGACGCACCGCTCTGGGTGCCGACCGTGGGGGCGATGTGTCGTCTAGGAACTTGCCTGAGCAAAGGAACCGCACCCATGGACAGGGCACCCCATTTGATCGCAGCACCGAGCGTCGACGAAGCGCCGCCCACCCATCCGCTGGAGCGCGCCGCGAGCGGTTGGCTCGGGCGCATTGCGGCCGATGCCCCCGAACTCGAAGCGCGCTGGGCGACCCTGGATCACGCGGCACGCGCCGCCGTCGTTTCAGTGACCGGTGGCATCTCGCCGGTATCGCTGGCCGCCGCCTACGCCGACTGGGCGATGCACCTCGCACTTGCACCCGGCAAGCAGGCGCAGCTGGTCGAGAAGGCGTTCAAGAAGGCGCTGCGCTGGGGACTGTTCGCGTACGGTGCGCTGCGCCCCACGTGCGAGCCGTGTATCGATCCGCTGCCTCAGGACAAGCGTTTCAGTGACGCGGCGTGGACCGCCTGGCCTTACAACCTGATGGCACAGAACTTCCTGCTCACGCAGCAGTGGTGGCACGTTGCCACCAGTGGCGTGCCGGGAATGACCCGCCACCATGAGGACATGGTGAATTTCGGCGCGCGGCAATGGCTGGACCGCCTCGCACCATCCAATTTCATCGCCACCAATCCAGTGGTGCTGGCCGAGGTGGCGCACCAGGGCGGCGCCAACCTGTGGCAAGGCTGGCTCAATGCGCTCGATGACTGCCAGCGCACCGTGACGGGCAAGCAGCCAGCCGGTGCCGAGGCTTTTGTGGTCGGCAAGGACGTCGCGGCCACGCCCGGCAAGGTGGTGCTGAAGAATCGGCTGATCGAGCTGATCCAGTACACACCGACGACGCCACGGGTGCATGCCGAGCCGGTGCTGATCGTGCCGGCGTGGATCATGAAGTACTACATCCTGGATCTGTCGCCCCACAACTCGCTGATCCGCTACCTCGTCGATCAGGGGCACACGGTGTTCGCGATGTCGTGGAAGAACCCCGATCCTTCCGACGACCCGCGCGACCGCGATCTCGGCCTGGACGACTATCGCCAGCTCGGTGTGATGGCCGCTCTCGATGCGGTCGGTGCGGTCGTCGAGAGGGGTCCCGAAGCCCGTGTTCATCTGGTGGGCTACTGCATCGGAGGCACGCTGGCCGCGATCGCCGCTGCGCAGATGGCACGCGACGGCGACACCAGGCTGGCCAGCCTGAGCTTGCTCGCCGCGCAGACCGATTTCGAGGATCCGGGCGAGATCTCCCTGTTCGTCGACGACAGCCAGGTCGCCTTCCTGGAGGACAGCATGCGCGAGCGCGGTTTTCTCGACGGCAAGCAGATGGCCGGCGCATTCCAGATGCTGCGTTCGAACGACTTGATCTGGTCGTACCGGCTGAATAACTATCTGCTCGGGCGGCGTCGGCCGGCGGGCGACCTGACGGCCTGGAACGCCGATGCGACGCGCATGCCCTACCGCATGCACTCCGAGTACCTGCGCCAGCTCTTTCTCGACAACCAGCTCGCCGAGGGGCGTTACGTCGTCGATGGCGAGCCCGTTGCGCTGACCGACATCCGCACGCCGGTCTTTGCGGTGGGCACGCTCAGCGACCATGTCGCGCCCTGGCGCTCTGTGTTCAAGATCCACATCCTCACCGTCACCGATGTGACGTTCGCACTGACCAGCGGCGGACACAACGCGGGCATCGTGTCCGAACCGGGGCACGCAAACCGCAGCTACCAGTTGCTGGAGCGCCGGCGCGGCCAGCGGTATCTGGATCCCGAGGCCTGGTTGCAGGCTGCGCCGCAGTCCGGCGGCTCGTGGTGGCCGGCATGGCAGCGTTGGCTGGCCGAGCACTCCACCGGGCAGCTCAAGCCGCCGTCGATGGGTACGGCGGCCCATCCACCGCTGGCCGAGGCGCCTGGCAGCTATGTTCATGTGGCGTAGCTTGCGCTGGCGCAAACCGCTTGTTGCCAACGCTTCACTCGCACCCTGTTCAGCCGTGATTCGCCGATCGACCCGCTGGTTCCCCTGGCGAACATGGAGCACCCCGAGAGTCGGCTCAAGGGCAGCGAGTTGGCCAACGACCGCCCGGGCCACGAAGCCACCGACAACAGCAGCGGGGGGCAACCGCTACCAGCCGCGCAGCGATGTGCACCGCAAGGGACACCAGCGGTTTGCGCGCGAAATCGCGCAGCGATTGCGCGGCACGCCCAGCCGGTCGAGGGTGGACAACCGAATTGAGTTCAGAAGACGGCGGCCAGTACGACCGTGGCGTAGCCCGAGTTGGCGAAGTCATACATCGCCCAGCCAAAGACTTCGTGGCTGCAAAGCCCGGGTTGAGTGATTGCTGCGAAATGAGCGAGCCTGCCCTTCAGCCATCGAGTGTCGGCTCTGTCAGGGCGGCCGTGACCGCCTTGCGCGCCGCATCGCGCACTTCGAGCGCGTGGTTCCAGCCCGGCCCGGCCGCTGCGATGGCCGCGCCGACCGTCACCCGGATGGCGCTGCGATTCGGCAGCCAGGCGTTGTCGCGCAGCAGCGAGCGGGTGCCGTTCAGGGTCACCGGAACCAGCGCGCACCCGGTCTCGGCGGCAATCACGAAGGCACCGAGCTTGAAGGGCTGCAGGCCGCTGGCACGCCCGAACGTGCCCTCGGGGAAGAACACCATCGATTCGCCGGCACGCACGCGTGCCTGCAGCGATTGCGTGTCCAGGGCGCCTTGCGCGGCATCGAAGCGGTCGACGAACACGGCGCCCAGCCGGCGCAGCGCCAGGCCGATCAAGGCCACATCGCCCAGTTCGCGCTTGGCGATGAAAGAGAAGTCGGGTGGCAGCACCGCACCCAACAGGATCGCGTCGAGATAGCTGGCATGGTTGGCGACCACGATGCGCGGCCCGGCTGCCGGCAGCCGATCCAGGCCTTCCACTTGCAGCGGCAGGCCGATCAGGCGTATCGCCAGGCGCGCCAGCATCCAGGCGGCACGCCGTCGCAAGGCCAACCCCGGCAACAGCATCACCGCACACCAGGCCACGGCACTGAGCGAGCAGAACACGGCCCAGGCCCACAGGCCCCATGCCCAGTGGCCGGCCGAGCGCGATGCGCGGTGCACCCGTGCCGCAGCGGCGGTGGCCGCAAGCGCAAGCCATTGCTGCCACGGCGGACGTTGTGTCTCGCCGAGCCGGCCCTGCTCGTAGAGTTCGCGGCAGGCGGCACGGCGGAGTTTGCCGCTCGATGTCTTCACCACCGTGCGCGGCAGCGCCAGCACCACGTCGTCAGCGGGCGCGCCGAGCAGGGTGACCGACAACGCGGTGATGGCCTGGATCAATTGCCTTTTCTGCTCGGGCTCGTTAAGCGTGGTCTCCGCGAGCACCACCAGCCGCTCGGTGCCGCTGCGCGGGTCGGAGGCCGCAAACACCGCCACGCCGCCCTTGCGAATGCCGGCAAGCTGGACCACCGCGGACTCGAGTTCCTGCGGGTGGATGTTCAAGCCGCCACGAATGATGATGTCCTTTTTGCGCCCGGTGAGAAACAGCTCGCCGGCAGCCATGTAGCCGAGGTCGCCGGTGTTCAGCCAGTCGCCGTCGAACAGGCGTTGGTTGGCGGCCGGGTTGTTCAGGTAGCCCTGGGTGCTGGAGGGGCCGCGGAATTGCACCTGCCCCTGTTCACGCTCGGGCAACTCGCGCCCGCCGGCGCCGACGACACGCAGCTCATGGCCGGGCAGCGGCAGCCCGCAGGAGACGATGCGCAGCGGCTGCGCGTCGTCCGGCCGCGCCGGTATGGCGACGCCATCATGGGCCAGCGCGGCACGGTCGATGCGGTCGATCACAGGCCCGCGTCCCACCGGCGGGAAGCCGAGGCCGAGCGAGTTTTCGGCCAGCCCGTAGACGGGAGTCAGCGCCTCGCGTGCGAAGCCGCAGCGTGCAAAGCGCGCCGCGAAGCGCTCCAGCGTGTCAGGGCTGACCGGCTCGGCGCCGTTGAAGGCCAGTCGCCAGCACGACAAGTCCAATCGATCGAGGTCGGCGTCCACGAGCTTGTTCAAACACAGCTCGTAAGCGAAGTTCGGCGCCGCCGACACCGTGCCGCGGTGCTTGTGGATCGCCTCGAGCCAACGCGCCGGCCGGGCCAGGAACGCCAGCGGCGACATCAGCACGACCCGAAAGCCGATCGTCAGTGCGCCGAGGCAGGCGCCGATCAGACCCATGTCGTGGTACAGCGGCAGCCACGAGACGAAGGTGTCGGCGTGGCTGATCTGCGAGGCACGCCACATCGCGCGCAGGTTGGCCAGCAGGTTGGCGTGGGTCAGGATCACGCCCTTGGGGTCACCCGTGCTGCCCGAGGTGTACTGCAGGAACGCGACATCCGACGCCGCCAGTGCCGGCCCTGAAAGAGGGGCGGGGTGTGCATTCGGTGACGTGGCATGGGCCAGCGACAGATCGGCCACCGTCACGACGCTGCGCAAGGCTTCGACCTGGGCCCGCAACAGGTGGGCCAGCGGCTTGGCGCGGTCGACGGTCACCAGCACGCGCGCCTGCGAATTGAGCAGGATGCCAGCAATGCGATTCAGGTGGTCCTCGAGCTGCGAG
>NZ_JANOCG010000143.1:0-6182 GCF_031412075.1 Rhizobacter sp. | reverse complement strand
GTCACGACGCTGCGCAAGGCTTCGACCTGGGCCCGCAACAGGTGGGCCAGCGGCTTGGCGCGGTCGACGGTCACCAGCACGCGCGCCTGCGAATTGAGCAGGATGCCAGCAATGCGATTCAGGTGGTCCTCGAGCTGCGAGGGCCGCGCCGGTGGGTACAGCGGAACCGGCACGCCGCCCGCGACCAGCGCGCCGAAGAACGCCGCAAAGAATTCGCGCCCGGTCGGCAGCATGATGGCCACCTTGTCGCCCTTGCCGATGCCCAGCGCATGCAATCCGGTGGCCAGCGCAACCGCATCGCGGTGCAGGTCGGCGTAAGTCAGGTCAAAGGATGTGTCGGCGTCCTCGTAGAGCGTGATCAGCACGCGCTCGGGGTGGCGATGCAGGTGCCACTCGAAAACGTCCACCAGCGTCTGGAGGGAGTCCGGCGGGTACGGCGCCTCGGATGCCGGGGGCGCAGTCGTGTCCGTGCCCGTGACCGTGTCCGTGCCCGTGTGCGCATCCGCCGACGCGCCAGGGTCGATATCGCGCCGCTTGAGCGGAACTGCGGGCGTGTCAACCCGGCTCTGCGTTCGTGTGATGAATCGCAGCAGGTCGCGCGGTGTCTCGGCTTCGGTGAGCGCGGCTGCGCTCAGCGACAAGCCCAGATCGTGGTCGATTCGGGAGATCAGTTCAACGCGGGCCAGGCTGTCCAAACCGTAGTCGCGCTCGAGCGAGTGATCCAACCCGAGTGAGGTGGCCACCTTTGCCTGCGGCCGCAACTCGTCGGCCACGGCGCGCACGGCTGCCAGCAGGCGCAGCGCCAACGCTTCGATGTCCGGCGCCACTGTCCGAGGCGACAAATCGGCGAAACCCATCAAGACCCCCACTGCCCGTGCACCGACCATGGGCCGCATGCCCGTTCGGAGACAGCCTGGTGTTGACTCGCGGCTGCCATCCACGATTCAACTGCACTTGATCTTCGGCAGCCTTGTCATGCGTCAAGCAATCGACGGTTCACAGCCGCGCTTCAGCCGACTCGCACTCAAGCCCGCGCCGTCTGCCGGCGAGTTGACCGAGCGCAATGTCGGAGGGCCGCATGCCATTCCACCTACACCCGCTGCGCCCAAGAGCACACCCGGTGCGGTGAGAGCGGCCTTGTAATGCGTCGGCATCGGGATCTCCTTTGCCCGCTTCCCCGAGCAGTGGTCGATCGAAACAGAGGTTCGGGGGTCGACCCGTTCGCTTGCTTGATTCCTATCAAACGCCACTGCTGGCGCCGCCGGATCCCTGCCGCGCCTGTTTGACGCCCTCGAACCACAACACGCTGAGCAAGCCGAGTGCGAACGCCGTAGCGAGCTTGTCGGCGGGCAGCGGCGCAAAGCGCAGCACGCTCGCGGCCCATGGCAGGTAGAGCGCACTGAGCAGCAGCACCAGGGCCAGCCCGACGACAAACCACAGAGTCCTGTTCCGCATGCGCAACGCTGTCCACAGCGATCGGGTGCCAGAGCGGTTGGAAAAGATCAGTGCCAGGTTGGCGACCACCAGCGTGGCGAAGGCAAAGGCACGGGCTTCGTTCTCAGGCAATCGGTCGTACGCCCAGGCATAGACACCCAGTACAACGGCGAACACGCCCAGGCCTTGCAGCAACGCCAACCACAGCGTGGCGCCGCCGAAGAGCGGCGCCGCGGCATCGCGCGGCGCGCGATGCATCACGTCGCTCTCTGACGGTTCGTTTTCGAAGGCAAGCGAGCACGCGGGGTCGATGATCAATTGGAGCAACGCGATGTGTGTCGGATACAGCAGTGCCGGCCAGCCCAGCAGGACGGGCAGCAACGCCATGCCTGCGATCGGAACATGCACCGCCAGGATGTACGTCATCGAATTGCGCAGGTTGTCAAAAATGCGCCGCCCCAGTCGTACCGCGTGCACGATGGCTGCGAAATCATCCTGCAGCAACACCAGCGACGCGGCCTCGCGAGCCACGTCGGTACCACGCCCGCCCATGGCGATGCCCACGTGGGCGGCGCGCAGCGCCGGGGCGTCGTTGACGCCGTCGCCGGTCATGGCCACGATGTCCCCGCGCGCCTTCAACGCCTGCACGATGCGCAGCTTCTGTTCGGGTGCGATGCGGGCGCAGACGCTGACGGTGGCCAGTCGCTCGCGCAAGGCCTCGTCGCTCAATGTGACCATCTCATCGCCGGACAGAAGCTCTGCGGCGCCCTCCGCCAGACCTGCCAGACCCGCTTGATGCGCGATCGCGCGCGCGGTGGCGGGGTAGTCTCCGGTGATCATCACCACGCGGATGCCGGCGGCCCGGCACTCGGCGATCGCGGCGGGGACCTGCTGGCGCAACGGGTCCGACAGGCCCAGCAAGCCGAGGAACTCGAAGTCGAAATCGTGTTCGACCGCAGGCCACTCTTTCCCTTCGAATCGACCTTCAGCCACGGCCAACACCCGCAGGCCGTCTGCCGCCAGCACATCGACCGCAGCAGCAATACGCGATTGGGTCGCTGGATCGAGGTGGCACAACTCAACCACTGCCTCCGGCGCACCCTTGGCCGCAACGACCTGCGTCCCGCCTTCCGGCGCAGCCCAGACATGCGACATCGCGCGCAGGGCCGGGCTGAGTGCATACGTCTGCACCAGTCGCCAGTCGCGGTGCAAGTGCTCCGTCTGGGCCAGGAACTGTTCTCCGAGCTGGTGGAACGCCTTCTCCATGGGATCGAACGGGTCGACCACACTGGCCAGGATGGAATACTCAACCAGTCTGTGGAAGGCCTCGGGCAGCTCAACGATGGGCAGCGTGGCGATCGCCAATCGGGCATCCAGCGTCACTCCACCGGCCACCAGGTGCGACACCGTCATGCGGTTCTCGGTCAGCGTGCCGGTCTTGTCGCTGCACAGCACGGTGGTTGCACCCAGCGTCTCGATGGCGTTGATGCGCCTCGTCAGCACGCCTTCGCGCAACAGGCGTCGCGCCCCGAGCGCAGGGAAGACGGTCAGAACCACCGGGTACTCCTCGGGGAGCATGGCCATCGCCAAAGCGATCCCTGCCAGCAGCGCTTGCAGCCAATCCCCATGAAGCAGGCCCTGCACCAGCACCAGCGTGAGGCTCAGTGTCAGGGCCAGCCACGCGAGGTTGCGCACCAGCTTCGCGGTCTGCTTCTGCAAGGGGGAGCGTTTGCCCACCATCGTGCCCAGGGCCGTGCCGATGCGGCCGATCTCGCTCAGCGGCCCGGTGGCGGTGACGCGCGCAAGGCCGTGGCCTTGCACGATCAACGTGCCGGCGTAGACCGTCGGCAGGTCCTCGCCGCCGGGCCGCATGGCAGGCGTCGCGCTTTGTACTCCGCGCAAGCTGTCTGGCTCGGTTGCTGCTGCCAGCTTGCTCACCGGTACGGCCTCGCCGGTGAGCAGCGATTCGTCCACGCGCAGCCCGTCGGCCGAGACCAACAGGGCATCGGCGGGCACGCGGTCGCCCTCGTTCAGCTGCAGCAGGTCGCCGCGCACCACATCGCGCCCGGCGATGCGCTGGGGCCGGCCGTCGCGGATGACCAGGGCGCGCGGGCTGGTCAGGTCGCGCAGGGCTTCGATCGCGCGTTCGGCCTTGCCTTCCTGATACAGCGTAAGACCGAGCGTGACCAGTACAAAGCCGAGCAGCGTCAGGCCTTCCTGCAGGTCGCCGAACACGAGGTACAACGCGCCGGCTGCCAGCAACAACAGGAACATCGGTTCGCGCACTGTGTCCAGGGCGATCGAGAGAAGCATTCGTCGATGGCCGCCGGGCAGGGCGTTGGGGCCCTCCAACGACAGTCGCCGCGAGGCCTCGGCCTGGCTCAGGCCTGCGTTCGCGAGCGGCGCTGCGGCGCCAGAGTCACTCATCGAGCCGCGCCGCGCAATGTCACGGCAACGCGAAGTGCTCGGTCCAGTGGCAGCGCACTTGCGCTCATGAAGCGGGCTCCCCGATGTGTAGGTCGACAAATGTGTTCCAAGGATCCGACTGCCGACTTGTCCAACATCAAAGACTGCCGTCCCGGTTCGTCCATAACCAGCGTGCAGCAACCGCTATGGGCTGGCCGACCTGTGCGCGCGACGGCAGCTTCGACCGCCATCCGACGATGCGGTCACGTGGCCCCGCCTTTTCGTCAAGCCGTGATCTGCATCAAGGGCTTCCTGGCGAAGACGCCTAGATTGAATGGCGATTTTCCATTTGCCTCGTCGATCGGCGTTATCGCAGTTCCCGCAGTTCCCGCAGTGCCCGCCTGAACGGATCCACAAGACTAGCCGGGCTAACGACCAAAATGAGAGCCTCCATGCGTCTATTGATCTTCGGTGCTGGTGTTCTGGGTACCTTCTACGCCGCGAAACTTCAGGCCGTTGGCCACGACGTGACGGTCCTCGCCCGAGGCCGGCGGGCCGTGCAGATCCGTGACCATGGCCTGATGGTCCAGGAGCGCGGACGGGGATGCCTGCGGGCTCGGGTCAGCGTCATCGAGGCGCTTGAGCCAGGCCAGTTCTACGACTACGTTCTGGTGCTCGTGCGCAATGACCAGGTCGAGTCGGTGTTGCCTTTGCTGGCAGCCAACAAGGCAGCACCCAGCCTCGTGTTCATGTTCAACAACCTGGCCGGGCCGCAACGACTGATCGACATGTTGGGGCGCGAACGCGTGGTGCTGGGCTTTCCTGGTGCGGCTGGCGAACGGGCCCCGGACGGAACCGTCTTGGCAACTGTCCTGCCGGCGCTGATCCAGAAGACCACACTCGGCGAACTCGACGGCCGCGCCACACCGCGGGTTCGGTTGCTCGCGGCTGCGTTGCAGCAGGCCGGCTTTCCCACCGCCATCTCGAGCAACATGGACGCCTGGTTGAAGACCCACGTCGCGCTCGTAAGCCCGATTGCGGATGCGTTCTACGCAGCGGGCGCTGACCTGAAGGTCCTGGCCAACAGCAGGCTCCAAGTGACCGCCATGCTGCTCGCGATCCGCAAGGCCCTCGCGGCCTTGCGTGCGCATGGACTGCCGGTCACCCCGGCAAGGCTGCGCGGCTTTGAACTGTTGCCCGCGTGGCTGCTCGTTGGTGCGTGCCAATGGGCCCTGCGCAGGTCCTATGCCGAACTGATCGTTGCGCGCCATGCGACGGTGGCGCGTGAGGAGATGGCGGTTCTGGCCGAGCAGCTTCATGCGTTTGTGGAGCGCAGTGCTGGCCTCGCTGCGCAAGCGTCGTCGCCCGGGCTTGGGCGATAGTGAGCGGCCCTCAGCCCAGCGATCGTCGGAGAACAAGCCAGAGTGTCATCGGGTCCACTGCTTGCTTGCCAATCGTCAGGCACCTGGCTGCGTTCGATGGCGTGATGGTGTCCAAGCCGGGAGAATCGACAACTTGATGTTCATGTGTCGACGCCCATTCGCATTGCTTTCATAGAGACGCAAAGCGTCTCTATGCGGCCAGGAAGATCTCAAAGTGACATTTCTCGGGTTGCACGTGTTGTTGTGAGTCGGGTGCAGTCAGAAGAACACTCGTTATCGTTGTTATACAAATCCGGGAAGAGAATGAACCGATGAGAATTTCGTGTGCGATCAGCACCTTGATGATGTCGTTGCTGCTGCTGACCGGCTGCGACGCATCGTCAGACGATACGAGATCCAGTCCCGTGGTGCCTGCTCCGGCGGTGGTTGACCAGGGCACCACCATGACCACATGGGCAGCACCTGGCGCCACTGTCAAGCCGCCAGTCACACCCGGTACCTGGAGGGCCGCCGGTCCACATCCCGATCAAGCCGGCTTCAGGCTGGTCAGAGAGTCGGCCCATTTCGCGTTCTATTCGGACGAAGCGGTATCCGACGCCGACCTGACACTGGCTGCGAACACCCTCGAGAACACCGTCTGGGAAAACCTGTTCAATTCGAACCTGCTGATGCCCGAACCGTTCTTCGACAAGACGGACAAGACCAAGCACGCGATCCACATCCATTCCGGCTGGGGTCTGACCGGTGGCGCCTGGGTCGACCCCCAGAACCTGCTGCACCTGGGCATGTGGATCGCACCCGGCGCTCTGAGGGACCATTGGGGCCTGACCCACGAGTTCACCCACGGCTGGCAGTCGTGGAGCGCCCACAACGGCGGCTTGGCCTGCAACCAGTCCAACACCTGCGGCTGGATTTTCGAGAGCCACGCCAACTTCACGCCGCATCAGTTGCCTGAGTACC
>NZ_JANOCG010000142.1:0-1543 GCF_031412075.1 Rhizobacter sp. | reverse complement strand
TTACCGGTGCCCTTGGCCAGCGCCACGGTGTCGTAGGCCCAGTGCACGGTGTAGGGGTTGCACTGCTCGTTGGTCAGGGCCGAGGTGGCCGCGCCGATGGAGATGAAGAGCTTTTTCTTTTCGGCTGCCACCTTGGCCATGGCCAGGCTGGTGCCGGAGTTGGTACCGCCGATCAGCATGTCGACGCCGTTGGTGTCGAACCACTCACGCGCCTTGGCGGCGGCGATGTCGGGCTTGTTCTGGTGATCGGCCGAGACCAGCTCGATGGTCTTGCGGTTGATCTTGCCACCCGCATCGGCAATCGCCATCTTGATCGCCTCGACACCCGCCGGGCCGTCGATGTCGGAGTACAGGCCCGACATGTCGGTGATGATGCCGATCTTGATCACGTCGCCCGAGACCTGGGCCTGTGCGGGGGTAAAGGCTGCGGCGCAAGCGAGCGAGCAGGCAGTGGCGATGGTTTTCAATTTCATTGAAGTCTCCTTGGGGGTAGGTTGGGAGGTGTCAAACACCGAGGTACTCATGGAGTTGGGCCATGCGGTCCGGCAGTTGCGACTGGGTAAATTCTTGAAGAATGCGGCCGTGTTCCATCACGAGGAAACGGTCGGCCAGGGGCGCTGCGAAGCGAAAGTTCTGCTCCACCATCACGATGGTGTAGCCCTGCTTGCGCAAGGCCACCACCATCTCGCCGAGCTTTTGCACGATGACGGGGGCAAGGCCTTCGGAGATCTCGTCGAGCAGCAACAACTTGGCGCCGGTGCGCAGGATGCGCGCCACCGCCAGCATCTGCTGCTCGCCGCCCGACAGGCGCGTGCCCTGGCTGTTGGCGCGCTCCTTCAGGTTGGGGAACATGGCGTAGATTTGCTCGACCGCCATGCCGCCTTCGGCCAGGCGTGGTGGCAGCAAGAGGTTTTCTTCGGCCGAGAGGGTCGAGAAGATGCCGCGCTCTTCGGGGCAGTACCCGATGCCCAGCCGCGCAATGCGGTGCGTGGGCATGGCGATCACCTCTTGCCCGCGGATTCGGATGGAGCCCTTGCGGCTGCCGATCAAGCCCATGATGGCGCGCAGCGTGCTCGTGCGCCCGGCGCCGTTGCGGCCGAGCAGCGTGACCACCTCGCCTTCGTTGACGTGGAAGTTCACGCCATGCAGCACGTGCGATTCGCCGTACCAGCCTTGCAGCTCGCGGACTTCGAGGAACGGAGTGGCCATCTCAGTGGGCTCCCTGGAGTTCAACATTTGCCGTCCCCATGTAGGCCTCCATCACCGCCGGGTTTTTCGACACTTCGGCATACGGCCCTTCGGCCAGGGTGGCGCCACGCTGCAACACGGTGATGGTGTCGGCAATGCTCGCCACCACGCTCATGTTGTGCTCCACCATCAGGATGGTCCGGTTGGCCGACACCTTCTTGATCAGCTGGCGGATGCGGTCCACGTCTTCCAGGCCCATGCCCTGCGTCGGCTCGTCGAGCTGAGCTACGGCCGCAAGCGCGCGCTCGAGATCGCGACCACGCTGGCGATGGACCCGAAGCTGATGCTGCTCGAC
>NZ_JANOCG010000141.1:0-1748 GCF_031412075.1 Rhizobacter sp. | reverse complement strand
TGACCGTGATCCCCGGCAACACGCTCGACGTGCAGGTGGCAGCCAAGGGCGGCGGCAGCGAGAACAAGAGCAAGTTCGCCATGCTGAACCCGAGCGACTCGGTGGTCGACTGGATCATGAAAACCGTGCCCACCATGGGCGCCGGCTGGTGCCCGCCGGGCATGCTCGGCATCGGCATCGGCGGCACCGCCGAGAAGGCGATGCTGATGGCGAAAGAAGTGTTGATGGAGCCCATCGACATGTACGACCTCAAGGAACGCGGCGCGAAAGACAAGACCGAGGCCCTGCGCATCGAGCTGTGCGACAAGATCAATGCGCTGGGCATCGGCGCGCAAGGCCTGGGCGGCCTGACGACCGTGCTCGACGTCAAGATCGCCACCTACCCCACGCACGCTGCCAGCAAGCCGGTGGCGATGATCCCCAACTGCGCCGCCACGCGCCACGCGCACTTCGTGATGGACGGCTCCGGCCCCGCCTACATCGACCCGCCCAGCCTCGACCTGTGGCCCGACGTGCACTGGGCGCCCGACTACAACAAGAGCAAGAAGGTCAACCTCGACACGCTCACCAAGGCCGAGGTGGCCGCCTGGAAGCCGGGCGACACCCTGCTGCTCAGCGGCAAGATGCTGACCGGCCGCGACGCCGCACACAAGCGCATTCAAGACATGCTGGCCAAGGGCGAGAAGCTGCCGGTCGATTTCACCAACCGCGTCATCTACTACGTGGGCCCGGTCGACCCGGTGCGCGATGAGGTGGTGGGCCCGGCGGGCCCCACGACCGCCACCCGCATGGACAAGTTCACCGAGATGATGCTGGCCGAAACCGGCCTGATCGGCATGATCGGCAAGAGCGAGCGCGGCCCGACCGGCATCGAAGCCATCAAGAAGCACAAGAGCGCCTACCTGATGGCGGTGGGTGGTGCGGCCTACCTGGTGTCGAAGGCGATCAAGAAGTCAACCGTGCTGGGCTTTGCCGACCTGGGCATGGAAGCCATCTACGAATTCGAGGTGCAGGACATGCCGGTCACGGTGGCGGTCGACTCAAATGGCACCTCGGTGCATGAGACCGGGCCGAAGGAGTGGCAGGCCAGGATCGGGAAGATTCCGGTGGCCGTGGTCTGAGGCTTATTCGCCGCTGACCTTGCCCTCACCGCGCGGGTCGGTGCCGCCGATCCAGCCGTTTGGCGTTCGTTGCACGCCGTTCAACCCGCTGCTCAAGCGCATCAGGCGCACCTCGTGGCCGAGCGCTCTCAGCGCGTCGGCCAGGGCCGCCGTGTCGGGCGTGGACTCCAACTCCGTCGGCCCGTTGCGCGAGCCGAAGTTGGGCAAGTCCATGGCCTGCTGCATGGGCAGCTTCCAGTCGAGCACACCCACCAGCACCTTGCCAACGTAGGTGATGATGAAGGAGCCTCCGGGCGAGCCCACGCTCATCAGCAGCTTGCCGCTCGCGCGGTTGAACACCAGCAGCGGCGTCATCGACGAACGCGGCCGCTTGCCGCCTTCCACCCGGTTGGCCACCGGCACCCCATCCGCCGCGGACACGAAGGAAAAATCCGTCTGCTCGTTGTTTAGCAGGAAGACATGCACCATCTTGCGGGAGCCGAACAGGTTCTCGATGGTCATGGTCATCGAGAGTGCGTTGCCGTGGCCATCGACCACCGACACATGCGAGGTCGACGGCAGCTCGGGGCTGCGGTCGTCGGCCAGCACCACCGAGCCCGGCAGCGGCTGGCCCGGTGTCGCCTTGCC
>NZ_JANOCG010000140.1:0-7461 GCF_031412075.1 Rhizobacter sp. | reverse complement strand
GCACCAGTGGCGAGAGGAGCTTTTGAAGCGTTCAGGAGCTCTTTCCGAGGAGCTGCAAGAAAAGCTGCGTGAGCAAACCATCAAGTAGGTGGTGTTAGGTGAGCGCGGCCTGCCAATCGCGATCGCCCTGATGTTGACGTTACAGTCTGTGCAGCCCAACGGCGGCGCCGTTGATCCTGCAGAGTGTTCCTCAATCTCCTGTGCTCCGTGGTCGATCAGCTTTCGTCTCAAACCCCGCCATCTCTCGCCGATACGAAGGCGAGCCGCCTGCTGATCTCGTTGCAGGCGGCTGCTCTACTCGCCATCTGCGGCCCGGCCCTCCTCGCGAACAACCTCCCTCCCTCCGCCACGTTCTTCAATCAGGCCGTGGCCCTGGCTGGATGGAGCGCATTGTTGGCACTGACCGTGCTGTGCCTGCGGGCCACACCCGTTGTGCCGTGGCAGCGCGTGGGCGCGGGTGTCTGCGTGTTGGGTCTTTTGGCCGTGGCGACCGTTGCCTCGTCTCTGTTCGAGCGTCTTCCCGCGACGCTGACCTTGTCGACCTTGGCCCTGCTCGCTGCCGCCGCGCTGGCGCTGCGGGTGGGTGGGGCCAGCAGCCGCGACGAGGCCGGGCGGATGGCCTTTCAAGCGGGGTGTGCGGCCCTGTTGCTGACCGGCGTCATCAGCGTCGGCCTAGCCCTCGTCCAGGTTTTCGCCCCCGACTTGGCCGACGGCGACTGGATTGCACGCACTTCAACCCCCGGCCGAGCCGGCGGCAACTTGCGCCAGCCGAACCACCTGAGCAGCCTGCTGCTGTGGGCCATGGCCGCGTTGCTCTGGTTGCACGAAACCCTCGCTGAGCGGCGAGCCGTGCCGCAGCTCAAGCCGGTCCGGGTGCTCACTGCCGTGCTGATGCTGCTGTTGATCTTCGGCGACGTGCTCACCGTCTCGCGCACCGGCACCGTCTGCATCGTGCTGCTGGCGCTGTGGGGGGTGGTCGACAAGCGCCTGTCGCGTTTCTCACGCGTGCTGCTGTGGTTCGCGCCGCTGTTCTACGTGTTGTGCTGGCTCGGCATGAACGAGTGGGCGCAGGCCGGCGCGCAGTCATTTGCCGGCGGAACGCAGTTGCAACGGTCTGACCTGTCGAGTTCACGTTTCGGCATCTGGGCCAACACCTTCGAGCTGATCCAGCAGAACCCGTGGTTCGGCGTCGGCTGGGGCGAGTTCAATTTCGCCTGGACGCTCACGCCCTTCCCGGGGCGACCCGTGGCGTTTTTCGATCACACGCACAACCTGCCGTTGCAACTCCTGGTCGAACTCGGCATCCCTTTGGGCACGCTGATACTCGGCTTGCTCGCGTGGGCCCTGTGGAAGGCGTTCGAAGCCTGCCGCACCGCCTCGGCCGCTGACAGCCTGACGTTGCGCACCGCCTTCATCCTGGTGTTGATGATGGTGGTGCACAGCATGCTGGAGTACCCGCTGTGGTACGCCTACTTCCTGTTGCCGACCGCCTTCGCGATGGGTGTGTGCCTCGGGCACGGCCAACCGGAGGCGAGCGAGGTGGACGCAACGGCATCACCTTGGCTGCGCCGCTCGCTGATCGGTGCGTCGCTGGCGTTGATCGTCGGCACTGGCGCGTCGGTCTTCGACTACCTGCGTGTCTCGGCCATCTTCTCGGCCGACGACGACATGCCCTTGTCCTATCGCATCGCCCAAGGCCAGCGCAGCTGGTTCTTTGCCCACCATGCAGACTATGCGGCGGCCACCGTCGCCACGAACCCGTCCACGGCGATGAAGGCGTTTCGCCGCGCGCCGCACTACCTGCTCGACACGCGTCTGATGATCGCCTGGGCCAAGGCCTATGCGGAAAAGGGCGATGTCGAACGCGCCCGCTACCTCGTTGATCGCCTGCGGGAGTTTCGCAACCTCGACGCGGCGGAGTTTTTAGCCGAGTGCGATGCCAAGCGCACAGCGGACCAGCCCGAGCCCTTCCAGTGCCAGCCGTCGACGCGCCGTTTCACCTACCAGGATTTCAAGCTGCGCTAAGGCTGAGCCACCCAGTCGCCCGACTTGCCGCCGTGCTTTTCCAGCACACGGATCTCGCCCATCACCATGCCGCGGTCGGCTGCCTTGCACATGTCGTAGATGGTGAGCAGGCCCACCTGCACGGCGGTCAGCGCTTCCATCTCGACGCCGGTGCGGCCCAGTGTTTCCACCTGCGCAGTGCAGCGCACCAGGCTTGCCGATTCATCCACCTCGAACGACACCGCCACACGCGTGATGGGCAACGGGTGGCACAGCGGGATCAGCTCGGCCGTGCGCTTGCTGGCCTGGATGGCCGCCACACGTGCAATGCCGATCACATCGCCCTTTTTGGCGCTGCCCGACTGGATCAGCGCCAGCGTGGCCGGCAGCATGCGGATCACGCCGCTGGCGCATGCGACGCGGTGCGTCTCGGCCTTGGCCGACACATCGACCATGTGCGCCTGGCCCTGCTCATCGAAGTGGGTCAGGGGGGACGAGGGGGAAGGTGCAGACGTTGACATGGTCGGGAAACATGCGGGCAATGTGTCGCTGGCATCATAGCGACGCATCTCGGGGCCGCGGGCTGAACCTTCCCGCCCCGTATCGGCTCCAACGCGTTCGTCTCTCGTCCCGCCTTTCACGCCTGCCGTTTTGAACGATTCCATTCGATTGCCCCTGGCCAAGCGCCTGCTCGCCGGCCTGTGCACCTTGAGTCTGCTGCTGCCGGCCGCACCGCCCGTGTGGGCTCAAGACCGGTTGCCCGCTCTCGGCGAAGCGACCTCCGACGACCTGAGCGTGGGCAACGAGCGTCGCCTGGGCGAGCAGATCATGCGCGACATCCGTCGCGACCCCGACTACCTCGACGACCCGTTGCTGCTCGAATACCTGCAGACCCTCTGGCAGCCGCTGGTGGCTGCCGCCCGCGAGCGCGGCGACATCGCCTCCGACCTCGACCAGCAGTTCGCCTGGGAGGCCTTTCTCGTGCGCGACCGCAGCGTCAACGCATTTGCGTTGCCGGGTGGTTTTGTCGGCGTGCACCTGGGCCTGATCGCGATGACCCACACGCGCGACGAGCTGGCCTCGGTGCTCGCGCACGAGCTCACCCACGTCACGCAGCGCCACATCGCGCGGGGCATGGCCAACAGCGCACGGCAGTCGTTGATCGGTCTGGCCGGCATCATCCTCGGCATGATCGCTGCCTCCCGCAGCAACCGCACCGACGGTGCCAACGCCATCATCTCCGGCAGCCAGGCGGCGGCCATCCAGGGGCAGCTCAATTTCTCGCGCGACGTGGAGCGCGAGGCCGACCGCATCGGCTTCGCCGTGCTGACCAAGGCCGGCTTCTCGCCCGGCGGCATGGCGGCCATGTTCGAAAAGCTCGACCAGTCTTCGCGCCTCAACGACAGCGGCGGCTTCCCCTACCTGCGCACCCACCCGCTCAACGCCGAGCGCATCGGCGAGGCCCGTTCGCGCATGGGCACGGCCAAGCCGGCGCCCCCGGTCAGCGTGTTGGCCCACACCGCGGCACAAGCGCGTGCCAAGGTGATGATGGATGCGCGTGTCGATGCCCTGCGCCGCTGGCAGTCGCTCGAAGCGCTGCCCACGGCCAGCGTGTCCGACAAGCTGATGGCGGCCTACGCCAGCGCCTTGGCGTCGACGCTGCTGCGCGACTGGGCGCGCGCGGACACGGCCTTGCAGCTCGCTCTCGGCCTGGTGAACGGCAGCCCACGCAGCGATGCGCAGGCGCAGCGCGAGGTGGTGTTGCTGCAAGTGCAGTCATTGCTGGCTCGCGGTGATGCAGCGCGTGCGGCCGACACGCTTCAACCCTATGCGCGCGGCAACGGGGTTGCTGCCTCGCGTGCGGTGATGCTGTTGTCGGCCCAGGTGGCGATGGCCCTCGACAAACCCGCGCTGCAGCGCAGCGTCGAAGAGATGCAGACCTGGACCACGCTGCACCCGCAAGACGCCACCGTGTGGTCGCAGCTGGGTCGCTCGTGGCAGCAGCTGGGCCACGGCCTGCGCTCGCTGCGTGCCGAAGCCGAATCGCGCATTGCGGTAGGCGACCTGACCGGCGGTGTCGATCGCCTGCGCGCCGGGCAAAAACTCGCGCGCAGCAACCCGTCGGCCGACTTCATCGAAGCCTCGGTGATCGACGCGCGCTTGCGCGAAATCGAGAGCCAGGTCCGCCGCCGCGAACTCGAAGAGAAACGACCCGAGGGCTGAGGCCGCACCGCAAGCTACCGTTCGGGCTGAGCCTGTATTCCCGATCGCACTGAGCTTGTCGAAGGGAGCCAGCGCCGTGCTGTGCGCACCCTTCGACAGGCTCAGGGCGAACGGAAATCAAAAGTTCTCAGACTCTCAGCGCGAACGGAGCAGTTGCTCAACGGCTCCACTAAGCGCTGCCGTATCCTTGCCGCCATTCGAGAAGGCAAGGGAGTCACTGCATGCACCGCTTCATTCAACGCGCAGCCATCGCTGCCGCGTTCATCGCCGCCACCACGGCACACGCCGCCACCGTCACCAGCCTCACGCCACAAGGCGAAGTGGCGCAGGTGCGCCAGCTCACGGCCAAGTTCTCCGAAGCGGTGGTGCAGTTCGGCGACCTGCGCGTGGCCGACCCGTTCAAGCTCACTTGCGAAGGCGCTGCGCCCAAGGGCAACGGCCGCTGGGCCAATGACCGGGTGTGGCTGTATGACTTCGACGAAGCCCTGCCCCCCGGCACCCGCTGCACCGTGGCGGCACGCCCCGAGTGGAAGCCGCTGACCGGCAGCCTGACCGGCACCACCCAGTTCAACTTCAACACCGGCGGCCCGGCGGTGATCTCGACCCTGCCCTACGGCGGCCAGATCGAAGAAGATCAGCACTTTCTGTTGCGCCTGAATGGCGCCGCAGTCGAGGCCACCGTGCTGGCCAACGCATCCTGCGAGATCGAAGGCATTGGCGAGCGCGTGCCCGTGCGTGTGGTCACCGGCACCGTGCGTGACGAGGTGCTCAAAGCCCGTCGCCTGCAAAAACAGGCCGCCCAATGGCTGATGCTCGCCTGCCAGCGCCCGCTGCCACCCGACGCGGCCGTGCGTGTCGTTTGGGGCCTGGGCATTGCCGCGCAGGCCAACCCGAAGATCGTGACGCGTGTCGAGCAGCGCTTCGACTTTCGTGTGCGCCCGGCCTTCACGGCCGAGTTCAGCTGCGAGCGTGAGCGTGCCGAAGCACCCTGCCTGCCCATCCGCCCGATGACGCTGCGCTTCTCGTCGCCGGTGCCACGTGCCGTGGCCGAAGGCGTGCGGCTCAAACCCTCATCGGGCGCTGCGCTGGCGCCGCTGTTCGACAAGGACGACAAGGCCGCCGAGCTGAGCGACCTGCGCTTCCCCACGCCCTTGCCGGAGAACGCCAGCTTCACGCTGGAGCTGCCGCGCGAAGTCAAAGACAGTACCGGGCGGCTGCTCACCAATGCAGCGAGCTTCCCGCTCAAGGTGGCCACCGGAGATGCACCGCCTATCGCCAAGTTTGCCGCCGCGCCCTTCGGTGTGGTCGAGTTGCAGGGCGAGGCCATGTTGCCGCTGACGCTGCGCCATGTGCAAGGCGACCTGCGCCCCGCCGCGAGTGCGGGCGCGGTGCGCATCAAGACCTTGCGCAGCGACGCCGACGTGTTCGCCTGGTACCGCAAGCTGGCCACCCACCACGAGAGCCAGCTCAGCGCGCAAGATGCCGGTTTGCCGCAGGCGCAGTGGTTCACCAGCGAAAAAGTCACCGACGCCAAAGGCCGCAGCAAGATCGTCAAACAACCGCGCTACGTGGCCACACGCGAGCTGTCGCTGCTCAACCAGGCGGCCGAGGTGCGCCGCCTCGACCTGCCGCAACTTGAAGGCAAGGACCCCCGGCCGTTTGAGGTGGTGGGCATTCCGCTGCCCGAGCCGGGTTACCACGTGGTCGAGATCGAGTCGGGCCGCCTCGGCGAATCGCTGCTCGACAAGAAGGCGCCGATGTACGTGCGCACCGGCGTGCTCGTCACCAACCTGGGCGTGCACTTCAAGCTGGGCCGCGAGAGCAGCCTGGTGTGGGTGACCTCGCTCGACAAAGGCAAGCCGGTGGCCGATGCCGAGGTGGCGGTCAACGACTGCACCGGCCAGCGCCTGTGGGCCGGTCGAACCGATGCACAAGGCCTGGCCCGTGTCGACAAGGCCTTGCCGATGCAGCTGGGCGAGTGCCCCGGCGAAGCGGGTTACTTCGTCACCGCGCGCAAAGCCCCGACCAAGGGCGCCACCGACATGGCCTTCATGTTCAGCAGCTGGCAGAAGGGTGTGGAGCCGTGGCGCTTCAACCAGCCCACCAGCAACGAATCGCAAGCCGACCTGCGCGCCCACACCGTGTTTGACCGCACGCTGCTGCGCGCCGGCGAAACCGTGTCGATGAAACACTTCATGCGGCGCGAGACCGCCAACGGCCTGGCCTCGCTCCAACCCGACGAGCTGCCCACCCGCATGAAGATCGTGCACCAGGGCAGCGGCCAGGAGTTTGTGCAACCCATCAAGTGGAACGGTGTGCGCAACGCCTCGGCCAGCTGGAACATTCCTGCCGCGGCCAAGCTCGGTGTGTACGAGGTGTTGCTCGAGCGTGAAGGCATCAGCGACGAGACCCGCCGCAACCGCTGGCGCAGCGGCGACTTCCGTGTCGAAGAGTTCCGCCTGCCCTTGGTCGACGCGCGCGTGAGTGGCCCCAAGGCCGTGGCGATTGCGCCCGCCGAGATGCCGATCAACGTGCAGCTCAATTACTTCTCTGGCGGCGGCATGGGCCAGGCCCCGGTGCGAATGACGGCCGTGTTGCGCGAGCGTGGCATCTCCTTTCCGGGCCATGACGGCTTCAGCTTTGGGCCGCCGCGTGACCTGAGCCAGAACGAGACGGAAGGCGATGGCGAAGAGCAGCCACAAGGTGGCGGCAAGCTCGTCGCCGACAAACAGCCGCTCACCACCGACCGCAACGGTGCCGCCAGCCTCACGCTGAAGGCCTTGCCCAAGATCACCCGCGCCAGCGAACTGCTCGCCGAAGCCACTTTCAACGACCCCAATGGCGAGGTGCAGACCGCCGCCACCCGCATCAACCTGTGGCCGAGCGCCGTGGTGCTGGGCGTGAAAGCCGGCTCTTGGGCGAGCAGCCGCGGCAAGGTGAAGTTCCAGGCGCTGGCGCTCGACACCGCCGGCAAGCCGATCAAGGGCCAGCGTGTTGAAGTGCGCGGGCGCTCGGCGCAGGTCATCAGCAGCCGCAAGCGCATGGTCGGCGGCTTCTACGCCTACGACAACCGCAACGAAGTCACCGAGCTGGGCAGCCTGTGCAGCGGCAGCACCGACGACCGCGGCCTGCTGCTGTGCGAAGCCGAGTTGTCCACCGCCGGCCAGGTCGAGCTGATCGCGCAGGCGCAAGACGGCGCTGGCAACCAGGCCGAAGCCGCCGCCAGCGTGTGGG
>NZ_JANOCG010000139.1:0-12567 GCF_031412075.1 Rhizobacter sp. | reverse complement strand
CGCGTGCGTGGCCAAGGCCTTCAGCGGGCCGGGCATGTCTTCGGTGGCGATCATCTCCATGGTGTTCTTCACCACGGCCACATAGTCTTCGGGCAGGTGCTTGCTGTCGGTACGCGGGTAGGTCAGGGCCTTGTGCTTTTCATACAGGGCCTGCGCGATGGAGAGCGTGGTCTTGGCACTGAAGCCGAAGCGCGAGTTGGCTTCGCGCTGCAAGGTGGTCAGGTCGTAGAGGCCGGGCGCGCTCTGGGTGCTGGGCTTGCTCTCTTCCGTCACCGTGGCGGGCTGGCCGCGTGCTGCGTCGGCAATGGCCTTGGCGTCTTTTTCGTTCCACACGCGGTCGGCGCGCGCTTCGGCGTCGTCGGGGTTCTTCTTCCACTTGGGGTCGAACCATTTGCCGTCGTACTCGCCGGCCTGGGCGGCAAACGTGGCCTTGATCTCCCAGTAGTCGCGGAAGACGTGCTTGCGGATCTTTTCCTCGCGCTCGACCACGATGCTCAGCGTGGGCGTCTGCACGCGGCCCACGGTCGTGAGAAAGAAGCCGCCATCGCGCGAGTTGAACGCCGTCATGGCCCGCGTGCCATTGATGCCCACCAGCCAGTCGGCCTCGGAGCGGCAGCGTGCCGCGTCGGCCAGCGGCAGCATCTGCTTGTCGGTGCGCAAGTTGTCGAAGCCGTCGCGGATGGCGGCGGGCGTCATGCTCTGCAGCCACAGGCGCTTGACCGGGTGCTTGCTCTTGCTGTGCTGCTGGATCAGCCGAAATATCAGCTCACCTTCACGGCCCGCGTCACAGGCGTTGATGAGTTCGGTCACGTCTTTGCGCTTGACCAGCTTCACTATTGCCGAGAGCCGGCCCTTGCTCTTGTCGATGGGGTTGAGGTCGAAGTGCGGCGGGATCACCGGCAGGTTGGCAAAGCTCCACTTGCCGCGCTTCACGTCAAACTCTTCCGGCGCCTTGATCTCCAGCAGGTGACCCACCGCCGAGGTGACGAGGTGATGCTCGCCTTCGAAGTATTCGTCGTGCTTCTCGAACTTGCCTGCGGTGGGCGTGAGGGCGCGCACGATGTCCTGTGCGACCGACGGCTTCTCCGCAATGATCAACGCTTTGCTCATGGCTCTTTCTGTGTTCTGGGCGCCGATGGTCGGCGCTCTCTCTACAATCCGGGCTTCTCGCGCGTATACGCGTGCGCACACATGTGCGGGCACACACGCACCCACGCGCACCCATGAATTCAATGTACCCAATCAAACCGATGACGCAAGCCCAAGGCGCCAAGACCACCGCCAAGACCCGCACTTCAACCCCACCGAGCGCCCCACCCGCTGCCAAGACCGGTGGCCGCCGCATCCAGGTGCGCCGCAGCGGCGTGCATGGCAAGGGGGTGTTTGCGGTGGCGCCCATTTCCAAGGGCGAGATCATCATCGAATACAAGGGCGAGGTCATTTCCTGGCCTGAAGCCCTGCGCCGCCATCCGCACGACCCGAAAGACCCGAACCATACCTTCTACTTCGAACTCGAAACCGGGGACGCCATCGATGCCAAGCATGGCGGCAACGCGGCACGGTGGATCAACCACGCCTGCAAGCCCAATTGCGAGGCTGACGAAATCAATGGCCGTGTTTTCATCAAGGCCTTGCGCGCGCTGAAAGTCGGCGAGGAGCTGTTTTACGACTATGGCCTCTCGATCGACGCCCCCTACACCGCCAAGTTGAAGAAAGAATATGAATGCCGCTGCGGCGCCAAGAGCTGCCGCGGCACCATGTTGTCGCCGAAGAAGAAATAAGCCACGCCGATGAACGAACCGATGCAATGGGGCGCCGAGTCGCTGTGGCAACAGCTGGAGCCGCTGTTGCCGGGCCTCAGCGTCGAGGTGGTTGCGCGCAGCGCCTCCACCAACACCGCGCTGCTCGAGCGCGCCCGTGTGCGCGTGGAGCCGGCCACCGACGAACTGGTGCAGGTGCGCAAGAGCGTCGAGAGCGCTGCGTTCGGCCGCCGCGCCGCCGACGTGCAGCCCTGCCTGCTGGTGGCCGAGCACCAGACCGGCGGGCGTGGCCGCATGGGCCGGGTGTGGCAAGCCGCTGCTGGGGCGTCGCTCACCTTTTCGCTCTCGTTGCCGATGAACCCGAGCGACTGGTCGGGCCTGTCGCTCGCAGTCGGTGTGGCGCTGGCCGACGCCCTGGAGCCGCCGGGCGCCGCAGGCCCGGCGCGCATCGGGCTGAAATGGCCCAACGACCTGTGGCTGATGGACGGTGCCGATGGCGCCACGCCGGGCCGCAAGCTCGGCGGCATCCTGATCGAAACCGTGATGGCGGGCTCGACGCGCCTGGCGGTGGTGGGCATCGGCCTGAACGTGTTGCCCCAGCCGCTCGAGGAGCTCAGCAGCGGGTATGCCTGCCTGCAAGAGCTCGACCCCGCCGCCTCGGCCCCGTGGGCGTTGCTGCGCGTGGCCGCCCCGCTGGTGCGGGCGCTGCGCGAGTTCGAACGCCACGGCTTTGCCCCCTTTGCCGAGCGCTTTGCCGCCCGCGACCTGCTGCACGGCCGGGCCATCACCACCAGCCAGGCCAACCTGCCCGAGGGGGTGGCACAAGGCGTGTCGGCCACCGGCGCGCTGCGGGTGCAAACCGAGAGTGGGTTGCACGAGGTGAGCAGCGGCGAGGTGAGCGTGCGGCTCGACCGCGGCGCCGGCGCACCCGACACCGAAAGCCCCGATTCATGCTGAGGCTGCTGGTGGTGGTGCTGGTGCTGGCCAATCTGGCCTTCTACGCCTGGACGCAGGGCCTGCTCGACAACGTGGTCGGCGTGCGCTCGCACGGCGACCGCGAGCCCGATCGGCTGACGCGCCAGGTGAGTCCCGAGGTCATACGCGTGATGTCGCCGGCCAGTGCGGTGGCGGCGAGCGAAACGTCCACCGCTTGTCTGGAAGCCGGGCCCTACACCCCGGCGCAGATCGCGGCGGCCGAGGGCGTGCTGCAAACCGTGTTGCCAGCGGGCAGCTGGGTCAGCACCAAGACCGAAAGCCCTGCCGTCTGGATCGTCTACATGGGCAAGTACCCCAACCGCGAAGCCCTGCAGAAAAAGACCGACGAGTTGAAGCGGCTGAAGATCAGCTCCGAGGAAGTGCGCAA
The DNA here is from genome assembly GCF_031412075.1 of Rhizobacter sp. Lineage (GTDB taxonomy): Bacteria > Pseudomonadota > Gammaproteobacteria > Burkholderiales > Burkholderiaceae_C > Rhizobacter. Next base: position 9,444 of record NZ_JANOCG010000139.1, on the reverse strand, counting down.
CAACCCCGAGCTGGAAGACGGCCTGGCGCTCGGCCGCTACGACAACCGCGCTGCCGCCGACAAGGCACTGGCCGAGGTGGCCCAGAAAGGCGTGCGCACCGCGCGGGTGGCAACACTGTCACCCGCGGTACTCACGCACAGCCTGCGCGTGGAACGCGCCGACACCACCTTGCAAAGCCGCTTGTCGGGGCTGCGCGCCGAGGCGCTACTCGGCAAGGCGTTTGGGCCCTGCCCCAGCCCCCGGCCCTGAAGCGCGGCGAGCCAGCACCAGCACGGCCAGCGCCAGGCCGGTGAGCCAGGCCCAGCCCAGGGCACCACCGCCGCTGTCGCCGTTGTTGCCGGGAGGCACAGTCACCGGCGGCGTGCCGATGGCGTAACGAACTGCCGCCTCGGCGTCGAGCACGCCCGCACCGCAGGTGCTGGTGGTGCACACGCAGGCACCGGGGTCATTGACCGAACAGAGAGGCAGGTTGCTGGCCTGGGCATGCGGGCGCGCGGTGGTCTGCAAGCCACCGATGATCTGCGGCACGCTGAGCCGCGAGTTGGCGCTCAGCATCAGGCTGATGACGCCGGAGACGACCGGCGCAGCAAAGCTGGTGCCGAACATGCGGCCATACGTCGCCGTGCCCGGTGACTCGGCACCGTCATTGAAGACGGTCAGCAGGCCGTCGTCGATGTCGGGGTCACCCCCCACGGTGGAGATGATCACCCGCGCGCCGAAGTTGGAGTAGCCCGCCTTGAGGCCGTCGCGCGCCAGCGCCGCCACCCCGACCACCCCGGCGCAGCTGGCCGGACGGGTAGGCGCGGTTTGTTCGTTGCCGGCGGCTGCCACGACCACCACACCAAGGGCGGCCAACTCGTCGATGGTGTCTTGATAGTGGTTATCGCAGGGGCGGTTGCTACCGAAGCTGATGTTGATGATGCGCGCCGGGTTGAGGTTTCGTGGCGCGTCGACCACATCCAGGCCGGCCGCCCAGCGCATCCCAGCGACGATGTCGTCCACGGTGGCACCGCACTTGCCGGCCACCCGCACCGGCAGCACACGGCCGTTCCAGTTGATGCCGGCCACGCCGATGGTGTTGTTGGTGGAGGCAGCCACCATCCCGCTGATGATGGTGCCGTGCCAGGAGCTAGGTTGCGCCGTGCAGATGGTCGAGGGATACCGGGGATCGTTATCAATCTCGTTTTGGGTCACCCAATCGCCCGGGTCCGAGGGGTCGGTGTCGCGGCCGTTGCCGTCGTTGGCGTATGCCGCATCTAACACGAAGTCGTAGCCCGTCAGGGTGCGCCCGGTCAGATCGGGGTGGTTCGTGATGCCGGTGTCGAGCACGGCCACCACGGCGGCGGCGCGGCCCAGCTCCAGACCCCAGGCGCTCTGCACGCCCGGTGCCCCATAACTTGGCGGCAAGCCGCCAGCGAATTCGCCCGCCGGGCGCAACCACCACTGGCCCGGGTCGGCACCCGAGAAGAAGGGGTAATAAAGATCGTTGGGCACCGGCGCCGCCTGCAACAGGCGCTCGCGTGTATTGAGCTCGACCCACTCCACATCAGGCTGGCTGCGCAGACGATCGGCCAGCGACTGCGCTTCGGCCAGGGGCAACTGGCGCCCAAAACTGAAATGCTGGGCGGCACGGCCGGCCGGTCGACTGCGCACCTCGGTCATGCGGGTGGCTTGCAGCACACGGTCCAGGCGACCGGTTTCGGCCGAACGCGCAGAGGCGCTCAAGGCCGCCATGCGCTCATGGGTGGGAGCATTCTTGAACTTGACGATCAAGCCGTCGACCGGCTGGGCCATCGCGACACCCGCCCACCCGAGAACCGCGGACGCCGCCAGCAAGGCACGGAGCCCGGCAGCAAAACAACAACGCATGAACCTGGCTCCTTGCGACCTCAAACGGTCATTGGTGCAACGGCCGGCGGCGCACGGCCGTTGACACAGGCTGCACGCGCAGCCGCTGGCTCCGCTGCCACTGCAGCGCCACCACACCCATTGCCAAACCCAGCAGCCAGGCGAGGCCAAGACCACCGCCGCCGCTGTCGCCGCCGCCGGTGACGAGCGGGGGTCTGGTCGGGGAAGCGGTGGCCCCAATGCGAATGGTCACGTCGCGCGTTTCCACGTTCATAAGATCATCTGTCAGCGACAGGCGAACCACGAGGTCGCCATTGGCATCGGCTCGCAGGACCAAGGTCGAGGCGTTGCTGGCACTGGTGATCGTGGCAGAACTTGAGCCGCTCAGAATGGTCCAGGCGTATGTCACGGTACGGCCAGCAGGGATGACACTGGCCGACGAGTCCAACGTGAACGAGGCTCCGACAGTGACCGCCGAGGCGTTGTAAGAAACGACCGGGATCAGCTGAGCTGATGTCACGACCCGGGCCAACGCAGCACCGGCATCCAACAAGCCCGCGCCACAGGTTGAGGTGGTGCAGTAACACTCGCTGTCTTGCGGAGTCGAACTCGGTGCCTGGCAGGCACTCACCCCCGCCCCTGCTCCAGTGTTCGGAAATGCCCTGGCGGAGGCTCGCAGGTGCGCTAGCACTTGTACCGGGGTCAGGGTGGGATCGGCCGACAACATGAGCGCGGCGGTGCCGGCAACCAAAGGCGCCGCAAAACTGGTCCCGACTGAAATGTTGTTGCCGTCCGAATAGGTGTTGGTGCTCGGGCTCGTCGCTCCCGAGTTGGTAGCCGTGAGCAACGGATAAAGGCATGCCCCCGTGGTGTTGACGCAATTTCCAGCCGGCGCACTCAATGCCACCTCAGGGCCCAAGCTTGAAAAGCCAACTTTGGTCCCGGTGTGACGCAGACCCGCAACCCCGATCGCACCAGGGCAATTGGCGGGGGACCCAACCGCCAAACCGTCGTTCCCAGCCGAGACCACCACGACAGCCCCAACGCCGTTGATGGCAGTGATGGCGTCGGAATAAGGTGTACCGCAAGCCCCAACCCCGCCGAGGCTCATGTTGAGCACACGCGCTGGGTGCGCATTGGCTGGCACACCTGGAACAGTCAGCCCGGCAGCCCAACGCATGCCTGCAACGATGTCGGAGTCGTAGCCGCCACACTTCCCGAGCACGCGCACGGGAACGATCATCACGTCGCCAGCCAGGCCCGCCATGCCCACGCCGTTGTTTGCGGCCGCACCGATCAGGGCAGACGTCTGAGTGCCATGCCAGCTGCTGTCTTCCACCGTGCAGTCAGTAGGACTGAAGTCGCCACTGGCTTGGTCAGCACTACTGATCCAGTCGCCTGGGTCTGAGGCATCGGCATCACGGCCATTGCCATCGTTCGCTGTGGCCACGTCGGTCACGAAGTCGTAACCCGGATAAAGCTTGACCGCGAGGTCGGGGTGATCGAACCGCACGCCCGTGTCCAGCACGGCGACCACGACACCCGCTCCCGTCGCCAGGTTCCAGCCCGCTTCAGCATTAACGGCCGAGACAACATCGGCGCTCGGTGCCCTGAGATACCACTGCCCCGACACCGGCCCGCCACTGACGAGCGACACGCTGGTGTAACGCGGGTCGTTGGGCGGTGCAAACCGGCGACGGCGCTGGTCGGGCACGGCGTATTCCACGTCGCTCTGGGCGGCCAGCCGCTGCGCCAGCTCGGCCGAGCCGATGCCCGTGGCGGTGACCACCTGCATGCGCTCGCTCACGGCAGCACCCGCTGACAAGGCCAGACCCACGCGCGACGACAGCGACGCCGCCCGCTCGCTGGTGGCCGGAGCCGACAAGGCCTGGCGGCGCAACAGCGGCGAGTCGGCCTTGAACTTGACGATGACGCGCGCCTGGGCGGGCGCCGCCGGGGTGGTCTGCGCCATCAGCGGGGCATGCAAGCCGATCGGCGCCAACAAGAGCGCGCTCATTGCAACAAGGGTGGGCCAGGGTCGGCGCATGGAAAGCTCCTGCAAGGGCATCAAGATGGGACGGAAGAAGGGGTGTGCGGCCTGCGGCGCTCGTCGCGCTGCACCGCTTCGAAGAAGGCGGTGTCGGCCTGCAGGCGCTGCAGCGCCGCATTGCAGCGCGCCTCGTCACCGCAGGCGAGGCTCAAGCCGTGCCACTGCGGGCTGGCAGCCGTGACGTAACGCACCGGCACGCCGCTCACCTGGCCGGCGCGCTGCACGATCAGGGTGGTGTCGTTTTGAGGCTGAGCGGTTTTGACCAGCACACGCCATTCGGCCGCTGGTGCAGGCTCTGTGGCCGCGCACGCGGCAAGGCCGGCACTGAGGGCCAAGGGCAAAAGCGAGGCAACGCGGGGCATGGTTGCCCAGTGTAGGCACCCTCGCACCCATAACGCCAACTGGATATCCCACGTCACCCAATGAGACATCTGGTTTCAGCAAATGCTGCACAAAAGCAAAAAGGCCTCTTGCGAGGCCTTTTCGAAACCGCTCTGCCTAGAGGTCACCTGGCGATCACACGCACCATCTCCAACACCTTGTTCGAATAACCCCACTCGTTGTCATACCAGGACACGAGCTTGACGAAGGTGCTGTCGAGCGCAATGCCGGCATCCGCATCGAAGATCGAGGTGCGCGGGTCACCGCGGAAGTCGGTCGCCACGACCTTGTCTTCGGTGTAGCCCAGCACGCCCTTCATGGCGCCTTCCGATTGCGCCTTGAACTCGGCGCAGATCTCCTTGTAGCTGGCTTCCTTCAACAGCTCGACGGTCAGGTCGACCACCGACACGTCGGAGGTCGGCACGCGGAACGACATGCCGGTGAGCTTCTTGTTCAGCTCGGGAATCACCACGCCCACGGCCTTGGCCGCACCGGTCGACGACGGGATGATGTTTTCCAGAATGCCCCGACCGCCGCGCCAGTCTTTGTTGCTCGGGCCGTCGACGGTCTTTTGGGTGGCGGTGGCCGCGTGCACGGTGGTCATCAGGCCGCGCTTGATGCCCCACTTGTCGTTCAGCACCTTGGCCAGCGGGGCCAGGCAGTTGGTGGTGCACGATGCGTTGGAGATGATGGCCTGGCCCTTGTAGGTGCCGTGGTTCACGCCGTAGACGAACATCGGCGTGTCGTCTTTCGACGGGGCCGACATGATCACCTTCTTGGCGCCGGCGGCCAGGTGCTTCTCGCCACCTGCCTTGTCGAGGAAGAGGCCGGTGGCTTCGACCACGATGTCGGCACCCACCTCGTTCCACTTCAACGCAGCCGGGTCGCGCTCGGCAGTCAGGCGGATCTTCTTGCCGTTGACGACGAGCGTGTGGCCGTCGACCGACACGTCACCCTTGAAGCGACCATGCACCGAGTCGTACTGCAGCATGTAGGCCAGGTAGTCGGGCTCGAGCAGGTCGTTGATGCCGACGATCTCGATGTCGTTGAAGTTCTGAACAGCCGCGCGGAACACCATGCGCCCGATGCGGCCGAAGCCGTTGATGCCGATCTTGATGGTCATGTAACTCTCCTGAGGGACAACAAAAACTTGAACTCTTTCCCGCTCCGTTCGCCCTGAGCTTGTCGAAGGGTGGTGCGCAGGTCACCCAGGCTTCGACAGGCTCAGCCCGAACGGCCGTCGGCTTCAGCGCTTGGTTTGCAACACCGCTTTCACGGTGTCGGCCACATTCTCAGCAGTGAACCCGAAGTGCTTGAACAGCACCGGCGCCGGCGCCGACTCGCCGTAGCTGTCGATGCCGACCACCGCCGCGCAGCCGTACTTCCACCAGCCGTCGGTCACGCCCATTTCGACGGCGATGCGTGGCAGGCCTTGCGGCAACACGCTGGTTTTGTAGGCTGCGCTCTGGCGGTCGAACACGCTGGTGCTGGGCATGCTGACCACGCGCACGGCGATGCCGCTTTTTGCGAGCTGCTGTTGGGCGTGCAAGGCCAGGCCGACTTCGGAGCCGGTGGCGATGATCACCGCCTGGGCCTTTTTCTTCAGGCCCACTTCGCTCGGCTCGGCCAGCACATAAGCGCCCTTGGAGATGTCTTCCAGGCCGCCCTTGGGGGCGTAAGGCAGGTTCTGGCGCGACAGCAGCAGCGCACTCGGGCGGCTCTTGTTTTCGATGGCGCAGGCCCAGGCGACCACCGTTTCGGCGGTGTCGGCCGGGCGCCAGACATCGAGGCCCGGGATCAAACGCAGCGAGGCCGCGTGCTCGATCGACTGGTGCGTCGGGCCGTCTTCACCCAGGCCGATGCTGTCGTGCGTGAAGACATGGATCACGCGCTGCTTCATCAGCGCGGCCATGCGGATGGCGTTGCGGCTGTAGTCGCTGAAGGTGAGGAAGGTGCCGCCGTAGGGGATGAAGCCACCGTGCAGCGCCACGCCGTTCATGATGGCGGCCATGCCGAACTCGCGCACGCCGTAGTTGATGTGGCGACCGCCGTTGGCCGCGCCTTGCTCGTCAAAGCGCAGGGGCGCGGTGCTGCTGGTGTTGGTGAGGTTGGAGCCGGTCAGGTCGGCGCTGCCGCCGAGCAGCTCGGGCAGGGTCTTGGTGAAGCTTTCGAGCGCGAGCTGGCTGGCCTTGCGGCTGGCGACCGTCTCGGCCTTGGTGTGGGCGGCCACGGCCGCGTCGACCGCGGCCTGGGCCCAGTTTTTGGGCAACTCGCCATCGAGGCGGCGCGCCAGCTCCACGGCCAGCTCGGGGTGGGCCTTGGAGTAGGCCTCGAAGGCGTCGACCCAGCGGGTTTCGGCGGCCAGGCCGTTTTGCCGAGCATCCCAGTTTTCGTAGGCCTCTTCGGGCACGACAAAGGGCTCGAAGCTCCAGCCGATGGCGTCGCGGGTGAGCTTGATCTCATCGGCGCCGAGTGCTTCGCCATGCGCCTTGGCGGTGCCGGCTCGGTTGGGCGAGCCCTTGCCGATGACAGTCTGCGCGCAGATCAGCGTGGGTTTGTTTGACTTCTTGGCCTGCGCAATCGCGGCGTCCACGGCGTTCACGTCATGGCCGTCAACCTTGGCGATGACGTTCCAGCCATAGGCTTCGAAGCGCTTGGGCGTGTTGTCGATGAACCAGGGCGCGACCTTGCCGTCGATGGAGATGCCGTTGTCGTCGTAAATGGCGATCAGCTTGTTGAGCTGCCACGCGCCTGCGAGCGCGGCAGCTTCATGGCTGATGCCTTCCATCAGGCAGCCGTCACCCAGGAACACATAGGTGTGGTGGTCGACGATGGCATGGCCATCGCGGTTGAATTCTTTGGCGAGCAGCTTCTCGGCCAAGGCCAGGCCCACGGCGTTGGTGAAACCCTGGCCCAGCGGGCCGGTGGTGGTCTCGATCCCGGGGGTGATGCCCACCTCGGGGTGGCCCGGGGTCTTGCTGTGCAGCTGGCGGAAGTTGCGCAGCTCGCTCATCGGCAGGTCGTAGCCCGACAGGTGCAGCAGCGCGTAGATGAGCATCGAGCCGTGGCCGTTGCTCAGCACGAAGCGGTCGCGGTTGGCCCACTGCGGGTTGGCGGGGTTGTGTTGCAGGTGTCGGCCCCACAGGGCGACGGCGATCTCGGCCATGCCCATCGGGGCGCCGGGGTGGCCGGAGTTGGCTTTCTGCACGGCGTCCATCGCCAGGGCACGGATGGCGTTCGCCATCAAGGAAGTGTTGGAAGCGATGGCGGTCATGGGCTCGCGGCTGGGATGGGGAAACCGGGCATTTTACGGGGCCTCGATAATTGGCCGATGCACGGTCTGCACCTCACCGCCGATTTGAGGGAATGCTCCACGGAGTTGCCCTTGATGACCGACCCCCACGCCTTGCGCAGCCTGTGCCTGGGTGCCGTGCGTGATGCCGCGCTGCAACCCGTGGGCGAACTCTTCCACACCTTTCCCGGCAGTCACGAACAAGCGGGCGGCGTGACGGGCGTCGTGTTGCTCGCCGAATCGCACCTCGCGGTGCACACCTGGCCCGAATTGAATGCCGTGACGCTCGACGTGTACGTGTGCAACTTCGGCGCCGACAACACGCACAAGGCACATGCTTTGATCGACCTGCTGCTCGCCGCATTCAAGCCCACCCAGGTGGAGCGCCACGCGCTCGAACGGGGCCGTGAACCCGAAAGAGCGGCATGAAGGCGCTGATCCTGGCCGCTGGCCGCGGCGAACGCATGCGCCCGTTGACCGATCACACACCGAAGCCGCTGCTGGTGGTGCGCGGCAAGCCGCTCATCGTGTGGCACCTCGAAGCGCTGGCGCGCGGCGGTGTGCACGAGGTCGTGATCAACACCGCCTGGCTCGAAGAGCGCATCGTCGACACGCTGGGCGATGGCTCGCACCATGGGGTGTCGATTCGCTACTCACTCGAAGGCCGCGACCATGGTGGCGCGTTGGAAACAGCGGGCGGCATGGCCAAGGCCGTGCCGCTGCTCACCGATGCATCGAACGATTGTTTCTGGGTCGTCTCGGGTGACGTGTTCCTGCCGGGCTTTGAGTTCGACGCGGGCGCCGCGCAACGATTTGCGCAGAGCGGGCGAGACGCCCACCTGTGGCTGGTGCCCAATGCGCCGCACCACCCGCTGGGCGACTTTGGCGTCGACGCACAAGGCCTCGCTTCACGCCACGTCGAACCGCGCCTGACCTGGGCCAGCGTGGGCCTGTTCCGCGCGTCGATCGTGGCCGGCGTGTCGGTGGGCCAGAAGCTGCCCCTCACGCCCTTGCTGCAAGCCGGCGCCGACGCCGGGCGCATCAGCGCGCAACGTTACGACGGGCCTTGGACGGACGTGGGCACGGTCGAGCGCTTGAACACACTCAACGCAGTCGGCTGATCGGCGGCGTCACGCGGGCGCGTGGAGGCAACGGTTGACCTCGATGGCCACGTGCACCAGCTCAGCATGCACCTTCAGCCGCTCGCGGTAAACCGAAGGCGCCAGCGGCGCATCGGCCACGATGCAGACCTCGGCCGCAAAGGCCTCGCGACCCACGCGCCACACGTGCAGGTCGGCCACCTTGGCGTCGCCATCGGACTCGATGGCCTCGCGCACTTCCTGGGTCAGCGGGTTGTCCATCTCACGGTCGAGCAGCACGGCGGCCGACTGGCGCATCAGGCCCCAGGCCCACACGCCGATCACCACCGCGCCCAGCACACCCACCAGCGGGTCGAGCCAGGTCCAGCCCAGCCAGACCGCCGCCGACAAGGCGGCAATGGCAAACACCGAGGTGAGCGCGTCGGCCATCACGTGGGCATAGGCGGCGCGCAGGTTCAAGTCTTGGTGACCCGGGTGGGCATGTTCGCCATGTCCGTGGCCGTGGTGCGCATGGTCGTGGTGGTCGTGGTGGCCATGCTCGTGCCCATGGCCACCTTGCGCGCCATGCAGCAACCACGCCGACACCAGGTTGACCCCCAGCCCGACCACCGCGATCACCAGCGCCGTCTGCGCCTCGATCGGTTCGGCCCGCCACAAACGCACCAGGGATTCGACCGCGATGCCCAGCCCCACCACACCCAGCACCAGCGCGCTGGCAAAGCTGCCCAGCACCTCGATCTTCCAGGTGCCGAAGGCGTAGCGGGTGTCGCCG
>NZ_JANOCG010000138.1:0-7549 GCF_031412075.1 Rhizobacter sp. | reverse complement strand
CGAAAGAGCGCGTGCGCTTGCCGGTGGTGCTCACGCACGACGAAGTGGTTCAGGTGCTTCGTCATCTGCCTGACGAGCACCGGCTGATCGGCCAGCTGCTTTACGGCACCGGCATGCGCATCATGGAAGGCGTTCGCTTGCGGGTGAAAGATGTCGACTTCGCGCGCCGCGCCATCGTCGTGCGAGAAGGCAAGGGCGCAAAAGACCGCGTGGTGATGCTGCCCGCGTCGCTCTTGGTTGCCTTGCGCGACCAGATGGCGCAAGCCAAGCGGCTCTGGGGCGCTGACCGCGCGGCCGGCCGCGCCGGGGTCTACCTGCCTCATGCACTGGCCCGCAAATACCCCCATGCCGATGCCTCCTGGGCCTGGTTCTGGGTCTTTCCACAGGACAAGCTGGCCTTCGACCCGCGGGCCGACCAGCCCACCGAGCGCCGCCACCATGCACAGGAGCAAACCTTCCAGCGCGCGTTCAAGAAAGCGCTGGCCCAGGCCGGCATCGTCAAGCCCGCCACGCCCCACACGCTGCGCCATTCCTTCGCCACCCACCTGCTGCAAAGCGGCTACGACATCCGCACGGTGCAAGAGCTGCTGGGCCATGCCGATGTGAGCACCACCATGATCTACACCCATGTGCTGAAGGTCGGTGGTGGCGGCGTGCGCAGCCCGCTCGATGCACTCGCAGGGGTGGACGCCCTGGGCCAGTCGACGAGGGCGACCACGTACCGAGCGGCCGCCGATGACAACGATGACAACGATGAAGCCGAGTACGCCAGGCACCCACCGCGGGTGAGCATGCCTGTGGCGCAATACCTGGTGCCTGCGCCGGGCCTGGTGCCGATGGCCGCCGCGGCGTAGCCGTCTCGCGTGCGGCCGCTGGGTTGTCGTCGTGCTCGTCTGTGATCTCGCACCATGTTGCCGCGCCACCTCCAGCTCCCACCCTATGCCGAGCTGCATTGCCTCAGCAACTTCAGCTTTTTGAGAGGCGCCTCCCATCCAGAGGAGCTGGTCGATCGCGCGCAGCAGCTGCGCTATGGCGCCTTGGCCCTCACCGACGAGTGTTCGCTGGCGGGCGTGGTGCGGGCGCACAACGAAGCCAAGGAGCGCGCGTTCCACCTGATCATCGGCAGCGAGATGCGCCTGCATCAGCCCGGCAGCGGCGCTGAGCCTCATGCGCGGCTCGTGCTGCTGGCGCAGACGCGGCGCGGCTACGGCAACCTCTCGCACTGGATCACCGTCGCACGCAAGCGCGCCGACAAGGGCCACTACCTGGCCCACCCGGGTGATGTGGAAGGCAAGATTCCCGACGCCCCCACGCTCACCGGCTTGCCCGGTTGCCTGGCCTTGCTGGTGCCGCAGGCCTCGCAGCCCGCCGCAGAAGTGCTGGCCCATGCGCAGTGGCTCAAGACCTGGTTCCAGGAGCGCGCGGTCATCGCGCTCGAGCTGCACAACCACCCGGGTGATGAAGCCTTGCGTGACACCGTGCAGTCCGTGGCCCGGGCCACTGGCCTGCCCATTGCCGCCGCCGGTGGGGTGCTGATGCACGTGCGCTCGCGCAAGCCGCTGCAAGACGTGTTGACGGCCACACGCCTGGGCCTGCCCATCGCCCAGTGCGGCTGGCAGCTCGAGCCCAACACCGAAGCGCGCCTGCGCTCGCGTGCGCGGCTCGCGGCCCTGTACCGGCCGGAGTGGCTTGAGAAAACGGTCGAGTTGGCGCAGAGCTGCACCTTCTCGCTCAGTGAGCTGAAGTACGAATACCCGCAAGAGACCGTCCCCCCCGGCGAGACACCCACCAGCCAGCTGCGCAAGCTCACCTACGAAGGGGTGCCCAGGCGATTCAAGGCCGGCTTGCCCGAGAAGGTGCGCGAGCAGATCGAGCACGAGCTGGCGCTCATCCAGCAGCTCGATTACGAGCGCTACTTCCTCACCGTGGCCGACATCGTGCAATGGGCGCGAGGCAAGGGCATTCTTTGCCAGGGCCGTGGCAGCGCGGCCAACTCGGCCGTCTGCTACTGCCTGGGCGTGACCGAGATCGACCCCGGCCGCGCCACGCTGTTGTTCGAGCGGTTCATCAGCGCCGAGCGCAACGAGCCGCCCGACATCGACGTCGACTTCGAGCACCAGCGCCGCGAAGAAGTCATCCAGTACATCTACGGGAAGTACGGGCGCCACCGCGCGGCGCTCACCGCCGTGGTCATCTGCTACCGGCCGCGCTCGGCGCTGCGCGACGTGGGCCGCGCGCTGGGCATCGACCTGCAGCGCATCGAAGCGGTTTCCAAGAGCCTGCAATGGTTCGATGACGTGAGCGGCAATGCCGATCGCCTGCGTGACCAGGGCTTCGACCCGCAGGCCCCGCTGTCGCAGCTGTGGATGGAGCTCACGCGCCAGCTCATCGGCTTTCCGCGGCACCTGAGCCAGCACCCCGGCGGCTTCGTGATCGCACGCGACCAGCTCTCGCAGCTGGTGCCGGTTGAAAACGCCGCCATGGAAAACCGCAGCGTCATCCAATGGGAAAAGGTCGACCTCGAGTCCCTGGGCTTGATGAAGGTCGACATTTTGGCCCTGGGCATGCTGAGTGCGTTGAAGCGCTCGCTGCTGTTCGTCGGCCACAAGCTCGGCCGGGCGTTCGAGCTGCAAGACGTGCCCGATGGCGACACGCCCACCTACGACATGCTCTGCGCCGCCGACACCGTGGGCGTGTTCCAGGTCGAGAGCCGCGCCCAGATGAGCATGCTGCCTCGGCTGCAGCCCCGTTGTTACTACGACCTGGTGGTGCAGGTGGCCATCGTGCGGCCCGGGCCCATCCAGGGCGGCATGGTCCACCCCTACTTGAAGAACCGCAAGCTGCACGATGACGAGATCGACTACCCCCCTGAGCTGCGGCCTGCGCTGCAGCGAACCAAGGGCGTGCCCATCTTCCAGGAGCAGGTGATGCAGATCGCGATGCTCGCAGCCGACTTCACCCCCGGCGAGGCCGACCAGCTGCGCCGCGCCATGGCCGCCTGGAAGCGCAGGGGCGGCCTTGGCCCCTTCCACGAAAAGCTGGTCGGGCGCATGGTGAAAAAGGGCTACGACCCAGACTACGCCGAGCGCATCTTCAAGCAGATCCAGGGCTTCGGCGAATACGGTTTCCCCGAGAGCCACGCCGCCGGGTTTGCGCTGCTGGCCTACGACAGCAGCTGGCTCAAGCGCCACCACCCCGATGCGTTTCTCGCCGGCCTGCTCAACAGCCAGCCGATGGGTTTTTATGCGCCCGCCCAGTTGGTGCGTGATGCGCGTGCGCATGGCGTCGAGGTGCGGGCGGTTGATGTGCGGGTGAGCGATTGGGAGTCGACCCTCGAAGGCCCGCGGGGGCACGACACGGGCGCCGTGCACGCGGCGCTGCAGCCGGTGCGACTGGGTTTGAATCGGGTGTCGGGTTTGTCGAGCGACGCGGGCGAGCGCATCGTGAAAGCACGTGCGCAGGGCGCCTTCACCAACGCCGAAGACCTGGCCCGCCGTGCCGAGCTGAATGCCCATGACCTGAAGGCACTGGCCGAGGCCGATGCACTGCTGGCCTTGAGCGGCCACCGCCACCAGGCGGCCTGGGCGGTGGCGGGCATCGACACACGGCCCACGGCCCTGCTGCGTTCCACGCGCGTGGACGAAGCGCCGGCGGCACTGGCCGAGCCGGCCGAAGTCGAGACCATGATGGCCGACTACCGCTCGCTCGGCCTCACGCTCAAGCGCCACCCGCTGGCCTTGCTGCGCGAGCAGCTGAACGCCTTCAAGGTGCAGACCTCCGCCTCCTTGCGCGACTGCCCGAACGGCCGGCTGGTGCGCGCGAGCGGCCTGGTCACCCACCGCCAGCGCCCGCCCACGGCCAAGGGCACCATGTTCGTCACCTTGGAAGACGACACCGGGGCCATCAACGTCATCGTCTGGCCCAAGGTGGTCGAGGCCCAGCGCAAGCCCTTGCTCGCAGCCAGGCTGCTCACGGTGTATGGGCAGTGGCAGCGCCAGGGGGAGGGCGAGTTGGCGGTGATGCACCTGGTGGCCGTCAGGGCGATCGACCACTCGCCACTGTTGCAGGGGCTGGTGAACCGCAGCCGTGATTTCAAGTGAATGGGAGGTGTCTGTAGGCGTTGGCTGACAAACTATCGCGCCGCGCACCGAACGACAGCCCAGGTGGGGTTCCCTACAGTTCACGCCAGCGGATTCACCGCTTTCGCTGGACCACAGAAACCTTAAACGAGGAGCCCACCATGAACATCAAGACATTCAGTTACGCCTTCATCGCCGCATGTTCATTGGCGATGGCGGCCTGCCAGCCTGCAGAAGGCCCGGCCGAACGCGCCGGCAAGTCGGTCGACAACGCGGCTCAGAAGGCCGGCGACAAGATCGAAAAGGCCGGCGACAAGGTGAAAGACGCGGTCGACGACGCGAAGAAGTAAGCCTCGCGCGGGGCTGCCCCCAGCTCAGGCCATTTCGGGCGAGGCCGGTGATGCGGCCTTGCGCGGCTTGCGTGCCGCCTTCGGCGGCATGGTCATCTCCAGCGTGGCATCGCGCTGAGGCACGATCTCCGCGCCGCGCAACACGTGCTTGAGTTCACGTGCACCGCCCATCACCACGATCAGCTTGCAGCCTTCTTGGCGCAAATTGCGTGGGTATTTGGCTTCAGGCAACCAGAGAACCGGTGTGGCGCCCCAGGCCTCGGCGGCCTGCATCAGCGGCGCCACCGGGTCGTGCTTGAATTTTTTGCCACGCGGGCCCACCAGGATCGACTCACCTTCGATCAGGTCGTTCCAGCCTGCGTCGTTGAAGCCTTGAATGTCGATCACGAAGCGCACGCCATCGGAGCGGATCACCGCCACCGGGATCACGCCGCCGTGTGGCACGCTCTTGTCGAATTTCACCGCCCACTGCGTCGGGAAGTTCAGCGCACGCCGCGCCTTGCGCAGCGTGCGCAGAGGGCGCTCGCGGTGCTCGGCATAGGCCATCAGGGCGAGGCCCAGCACCGACCCCACCACGACAGCTGCGGCCATCTCCCACCAGCTGCCCCAGGTGATGCGGGCGGCCTCGAGGCCGCCGATAAACAAGCCGAAGCCTAGGAGCATCTGTCCAAGCCAGGAAGCGAAGTGTTTGTTGCGCATGGCTGGTGAGGGAAGGAGAGGTGATTGGTAAGGGATTTTGTCAAACGTGTCTGCACGCACAAGAGACGTATTGCACAGTTCGGTACGTAATTGCACGAGTGGACGAAAATGGTGCATGCACTTTCTGATCTCACCCGCCAAAACCCTTGACTACCACGGCGCCGACGCCTCCGTCGCCACCACCCGGCCGCGCTTCTTGGCGCAATCGGCCGAGTTGATCGACACGCTGCGGCCCAAGACGGCCGACGACATCTCGCAGTTGATGAGCCTGTCGCCCGCACTGGCCGAGCTGAACGTGGCGCGTTATGCCGCCTGGTCCACACGTTTCACCTCGCACAACAGCAAGGCGGCGGTGCTCGCCTTCAACGGCGACGTGTACGAAGGCCTGCAGGCCACCACGCTCCACCCGGACGACCTGGCCTGGGCGCAGGAGCACGTGTCGATCCTGAGCGGCCTGTACGGCCTGCTGCGCCCGCTGGACCGCATGCAGCCTTACCGCCTGGAGATGGGCACCGCCTTGGCCACCGCGCGCGGCAAGAACCTGTATGAGTTCTGGGACGACACCCTGGCGCGCCAGCTCAACCGCCAGCTCAAGGGGCCGAGCCCCGTCGTGGTCAACCTCGCGTCGCAAGAGTACTTTCGCGCCGTGCAAGGCCGGGGCCTGAAAGCCCGTGTGATCGACTGCGTGTTCGAAGACTGGAAGGGCGGCTACAAGGTGATCAGCTTCTTTGCCAAGCGTGCCCGGGGGATGATGCTGCGCCACGCCATTGCCCACCGGGTCGGCACGCCCGAGGGCTTGCAGAAATTCAAGGCCGAGGGTTACCGATTCGAGCCCTCGGTATCTCAAGCCGATCGCCTGGTTTTTCGTCGCCGGATCGAGGGCTGATCCGGCAGAATCTGGCGCATGAGGAAACCTGTCTTAAACGCGCGGGCCGAGCGCCGGGCCGCTCCCAAGCCGGCCCGCATCCCCATGGGGGATCGGCTGCGGTACACCGCAGACGAGGGGCAGTCATGACGGAGCAACATGTCACACCCGAACTTCGTCAATGGATCATCGACCAGGCCAAGGCCGGTCGACCGCCCGACGACGTGCTGAAATCGATGATGGCCAGCGGCTGGGCGGAAGACGTGGCCCTGGCCGCGCTCGAAGACACCTTGTCGGGTTTTCTGAAAGAGCATGCGCAGACCAACGGGCTGCCCGCACCGGTGCCGGTGCCCGAGCCCGACCTCACCGACGCACCCAACTCGCTGATGGTCAACGGCCACGAGGTCAAAATCGTGATGAGCCTGCGCAACCCGCGCGTCATCGTCTTCGGCAACCTGCTGTCGCACCAGGAGTGCGACGACATGATCGAGCTGGCGCGCGCGCGCCTGGTGCGCTCGGAGACGGTGGTCACCAGCACCGGAGCGAGCGAAGTCAACACGGCGCGCACCAGCGACGGCATGTTCTTCGGCCGCGGCGAAAACGCGCTGTGCGCGCGCATCGAGGCGCGCATCGGCGCCTTGCTTGGCTGGCCGGTTGAAAACGGCGAGGGCCTGCAGGTGCTGCGCTACCGGCCCGGCGCCGAATACAAGCCGCATTACGACTACTTCGACCCTGCTCAAGCCGGCACGCCCACCATCCTGAAGCGCGGTGGGCAGCGTGTGGCCACCATCGTCACTTACCTCAACACACCGGAAAGCGGCGGCGCCACCACCTTCCCCGACGTCAAGCTCGAGGTGGCGCCGGTCAAGGGCAACGCGGTCTTCTTCAGCTACGACCGTGCGCACCCCATGACCCGCACCCTGCACGGCGGCGCGCCGGTGATGGCTGGCGAAAAGTGGGTCACCACCAAGTGGTTGCGGGAAGGGCGGTTTGACTGAGGCGCTGCAGCCGCCGCTGCCGCTGCAGGGCATCCGCGTTGTGGACCTGACACGCCTGCTGCCGGGCCCGCTGGCCACACGGCACCTGATGGAGATGGGCGCCGAGGTCATCAAGATCGAAGGCCCCGCCGACCAGGAGCAGGACGACGGCTCGCGCTATTTCTGGCGCTCGCCGCAAGAGCATGCAAGCGGCCAAGCCGGGCTGATGTTTCGCGAGCTCAACGCGGGCAAGCAGTTGCACACCCTCGACTTGCGCACACCACCAGGCCAGGCCGACCTGCATGCGTTGCTGCAAACCGCCGATGTGCTGGTGGAAGGTTTTCGACCCGGCGTGATGCAGCGACTGGGCTTGGGTTGGGATGTGCTGCACGCACGCTACCCGCGGCTCGTGATGTGCGCGATCAGCGGCTACGGCCAGCACAGCCCGTGGGCCCACCGCGCAGGCCACGACATCAACTACATCGCGATGTCGGGTGTGCTGGAGCAACTCGCCACCGTGAACGGCGAAGTGATCACGCCCAACTTCCAGATCGGTGACCTGATGGGCGGCACGCAGAC
>NZ_JANOCG010000137.1:0-6457 GCF_031412075.1 Rhizobacter sp. | reverse complement strand
GGCCTGGGAAGAGCACCTGCCACGCTGCTGGCCATGAAGGCCGCAGGCCAATTGCGATACGTCGGCATCACCACCTCGGAGGGGCGGCGGCACCGCGAGATCGAGGCTGTGATGCGCAGGCAGCCGATCGACTTCGTGCAGATCAGCTACAACCTGCTCGACCGCGACGTCGAGCAACGCATCTTGCCGCTGGCGCAGGAGCGCAGCATTGCGGTCATCGTCAACCGGCCGTTTCGCCAGGGTGATTTGCTGCGCGACCTGCAACGCCACCCGCTGCCGGCCTGGGCGGCCGAGATCGGGTGCGACGGCTGGGCGCAGTTCGCGCTCAAGTTCATCGTCTCGCACCCGTCAGTGACCTGCGCCATTCCGGCCACCGGCAGCGTGGCCCATGTGCGGCAGAACCTCGGCGCGGCGCGCGGCCTCATGCCCGACGCGGCCATGCGCAGACGCATGGCCGACCACGTGGCGGCGCTGTGATGTCGGAGTGGTGGACGTACCGACTGTCTGATTTCCTGCTGTTTTCGCCGCGCACCTACTACCGCCTGTTCGAGCTCTACAACGCCGAGGTCTGGCCGCTGCAGTTCGTGGCGCTCGCACTCGGCGTGACGCTCGTTTTCTTGTCGGTGCGGCGCGAAGCCTGGGCCGCACGCGCGGTGTGCGTGGGGCTCGCCGCGTGCTGGTTGTGGGTGGCATGGGCGTTTCACTGGCAGCGCTTCGCGAGCATCAACTGGGCCGCCACCTGGTATGCCGGCGCGTTTGCAATTCAAGCCGCGCTGCTCTTGGGCTGTGCGGCGCTCAAGCGCCCTTCACCCCCTGCGCCGAAAGGGCTGCAGCTCATCGGGTGGGGCCTGCTGCTGCTTGCGCTGGTGGGCCAACCTTGGCTCGCTGTGCTGCTGGGCCGGCCCTTTGGCCAGGCCGAAGTGTTTGGCCTCATGCCCGACCCAACCGCCGTGGCCACGCTGGGCCTGCTGCTGCTCACACCACGTCGAAGCCTGGGGTGGCTGCTGTGGCCCATTCCCGTGGTGTGGTGTTTCGTGAGCGGCGCCACCTTGTGGGCCTTGAATGCGCCCGAGGCGTGGCTGCTGCCCACCCTCTCGACGCTGGCGCTGGTGGCCGCCGTCAACCCGCGTCTTGCAGCTCGTTCGGCAGTGCGCTGAGCCGAGCCGTCCAGCCGACGATGCCGCCCTGGGCGCGAATCATCGCGAGCGTCGATTCCTTGAACTCGGGGAAATACGAGCCGGTGGCCTCTTCGATGATCAGGCACTCGTGGCCCCGGTCGTTGGCTTCGCGCATGGTCGTCTGGACGCAGACCTCGGTGGTCACGCCGCCGAAGATCAGGTGGGTGATGCCGCGCGATTGCAGCGCTTCCGTGAGCGGTGTGCCGTAGAAAGCACCCTTGCCGGGCTTGGCGATGACGATGTCGCCCTCCTGCGGCAACAGCTCGGGCACGAAACCGGCACCCGGCTCACCCTTGATCAGGATGCGGCCCATGCTGCCCGGGTCGCCGATACGCAGGCTCGGTTTGCCCCGCAACCGCTTGGCAGGCGGGCAGTCGGACAGGTCGGGTTCGTGGCACTCCTGGGTGTGGATCACCAGCACGCCCTGCGCGCGGCACCAGGCGATCAACGCGGCGGCGGCGGGCACCACGGGTGCGAGGAGCGACACGTCGTTGCCCAGCGTGGCGCCAAAGCCGCCGGGCTCGATGAAGTCGCGTTGCATGTCGATCATGACCAGCGCGGTGTGCTTCGGGTCGAAGCTGAAGGGGGTGGGCTGAGCGTTGATCGTGATCATGGTTGTGCATCAAGTTTTTTTCCAACGCAAAGGCGCAAGGAACGCAAAGTTCGCGAAGGAAATACCAGCGCTTCCTTTCTTTGCGACCTTTGCGTTCTTTGCGCCTTGGCGGTGAAGAGACCTCTCAATGTGCACCGCCCCCCATGAACGCGCCCAGCCGGTTCCGATCGGCCTGCCGTGCATCGGCCTCGTGCACCACCTTGCCTGCGCTCATCACGGCAATGCGGTCCGACAAGGCCAGCAACTCGTCGAGGTCTTCGCTGATGAGCAGCACCGCCCCCCCCCGGTTGCGCACGTCCATCAGGCGCTGGTGGATCTCGGCCACGGCGGCGAAGTCAAGGCCGAACACCGGGTTGGAAACGATCAGCACATCGGCATCGTCACTCAGCTCGCGCGCCAACACGGCGCGCTGCAAGTTGCCGCCGCTGAGCGAACGAATCTGCGCCAGCTCACCGCGTGTCTTGACACCGAACTCGGTGATCAACTTGCGCGCACGTTCGCGCAGCGTGCTGCCCCGCAGCCAACCCATGCGCGCGGCCGGGGCGATGTCGAAGGTGCGCAGGCCGATGTTGTCGGACACGCTCAGGTCGCCCACACAGGCGTTGCGCAATGGCTCTTCGGGCAGGCTGCGCACCTTGAGACGGCGGTTCTGTGAGCGCGTGCCGGTGAAACTCTCGGCACCGACCCTCACCTCACCCGACACCCGCCGGCGCTGCCCCACCAAGGCCTCGGCCAGCTCACGCTGCCCGTTGCCCGAGACACCGGCCACACCGACGATCTCGCCCGCATGCACGTTGATGCTCAGGCCATCGACGGCAATCTGCCCACGGTCACCGTCGACGGTGAGCCCCTTCACCTGCAGCCTGGGCTCGCCGCGCTCACGGTCGGCCCGCTGCGGCGCGGCGAACTCGCGCCTGGCGTCATCGTCACCGCCGACCATCTCCACCGCCAGCTGCTGCGGCGTGGTCTCGTCGACGCGGTGCGCTGCCACCAGCTTGCCCTTGCGCAGCACGCTCACATCGTCGGCATAAGCCGTGACCTCGCGGAACTTGTGGGTGATGAGGATGATGCTGCACTCGCCCGCGTGCGCACGGTCGCGCAACAGGCCCAGCACTTCGTCGGCCTCTTGCGGTGTGAGCACCGAAGTGGGTTCGTCGAGGATGAGCAAACGCGGCTTGAGCAGCAGCTGCTTCAGGATCTCGAGCTTCTGCTTTTGCCCGGCCGACAGTTCTTGCGGCGTGGCGTCGAGGTCGAGCTTGAAGGGCGTCGTTTCCAGAAAGGCGGCCAGTGCAGCACGCTCTTTTTTCCAATCGATCACCGCCGGCAGGTGGCCGCGCGCCAGCAGCAGGTTTTCGGCCACCGTCATGCCCGGCACCACGGTGAAGTGCTGGTAGACCATGCCGATGCCCAGGTCGCGCGCGATCACCGGGGAGTTGATGTCGTGCTCGCGGCCGTCGAGCAGCACGGCGCCCTCTTCGGCCTTCTGGTAGCCCACCACACACTTGACCAGCGTGCTCTTGCCCGCGCCGTTTTCGCCCAGCAGTGCGTGCACGGTGCCCGGCCGCACCTTGAGCGAGACCTTGTCCATGGCGGTGAAGGCACCAAAACGTTTGGTCAGCTCGAAGGTGTCGAGCGCGAGCGCACCGGTCGCGCGCGGCACGGGGTCGAGCGGTGCGGTCATGTGCTGATGACCTCGATGACGGATTGCGAATCGGACACCGCACCGAACACCCCGCCCTGCATGGTCACCATCTTCAGCGCCGCCTCGTGGTTGCCGAGGTCGGTGGCGGCCGTGCAGTCCGACAGGATGAGGCATTCGTAGCCGCGGTCGTTGGCGTCGCGCAGGGTGGTGTGCACACACACGTCGGTGGTGATGCCGGTCAAGATCAGGTTGCGGATGCCGCGTGTGCGCAGGATCAGGTCGAAGCTGGTCGCGTAGAACGAGCCCTTGCCGGGTTTGTCGATCACCGGCTCGCCAGGCAGTGGGGCCAGCTCGGGAATGATTTCCCAACCCGGCTCGCCGATGGTGAGGATGCGGCCACACGGCCCCATGTCGCCGATGCCGATGCCGTTGCTGCCGATCCTCCGCGAGCGCCAGCGTTTGTTCGCCGGCAGGTCGCTCATGTCGGGTTGGTGCCCTTCACGCGTGTGGATGATCGGGTAACCCGCCGCACGCATTGCCGCGAACAACTGCTTCAGCGGCGCGATGGGCGCGCGCGTGAGCGAGATGTCGTAGCCCATCTTGTCGACGTAGCCGCCTTCGCCGCAGAAGTCGACCTGCATGTCGATCACCACAAGCGCGGTGTTCTGCGGTGTGAGCTGGCCGTCGAAGGGCCAGCGGTAGGGGTTGGCGGCGATGTACTTTTCCACCTCAAGCCACCTTCTTCATCACGGGGATCTGCGAGCCGATGTAGCTGCGTGTGGGCGCTGCAAAGCCGCAGCTCGTGCCGTCGGTCACCTTCACGCTCGCTTCCCATGGCAGCACGTAGCGGCCGGCCGCCATGTCGTGCATGTAGGTGTAAGGGCAGTCTTGCGCGCCGCCCTTCACCGCCACATAGCCGCGGTGGTAGAGCTGGTAGATGTTGTTTTCCACCCCCCAGCCGGCGCGCGCTTCGCGCACGAGGTCGGGCCGCAATTCGCAGGTGATGATTTCATCAACACGGCCACTGCCTTCGACCATCACCGTGCCGTCGAAGTGGCAGAACATGCCCTCGCCCATCGAATCGAAGCTGCCGTCGCTGCCGCACATGCAGACGTTGGCGGTGTAGGCGAGGTTGCAGAACGCGTTGGCCTGGTTGGTGATCTTCCACGCGTGCCGAATCGGCGCCGTGTAGCCTGCGGTGCGCAAGATGATCTCGGCGCCCTTGTACGTGGCCTCACGCGCCATCTCGGGGAACATGCCGTCGTGGCAGATGATGAGCGCGAGCTTCGAGCCATTCGGCCCATCGCACACCGGGATGCCCAGGTTGCCCGGCTCCCACGGCTCGACCGGCACCCAGGGGTGGAGCTTGCGGTAGTAGAGCTGGATGGCTCCGGCATCGTCGATGATCAGCCCGCTGTTGTACGGGTTGCCATCGGGGTTGACTTCCATGATGGAGAAGCAGCCCCAGATCTTGTGGTCGATGCACGCCTGCTTGAAGGCGGCGACCTCGGGGCCGTCGAGGCGGCACATGATCTCGGGCGAGGTGTCCATGCTCAAGCCGTGCAGCGAGTACTCGGGGAACACCACCAGGTCCATCGTCGACTGGTTGCGCCGCGCCTTGGCCACCATGTCGCAGATGCGCTGCGTTTGGGCCGCGAGGTCGGCCGAAGTTTTGACCACCGGCAGCTGCAGCTGCACCAGGCCGATGACGACGCCATGCGCCGATTTGTTCAAGCCACCGAGTCCGCTCATGTGTGTCTCCTTGCTAACGTGTGACGCCCAGTTCCATCGGCGCGCCCTTGACGCTGCGTGTGGGTGAGCAGGTCCAGATCAGGATCACCAGCGTGAGGACATACGGCACCGCATTGAAGAGGTAGTAGCCGCTGCTGATGCCCACCGATTGCAGCGCGGGGCCGAGTGCGCCTGCGCCACCGAACAAGAGTGCTGCGCCCAGGCATCGCCACGGGCTCCAGCGCGCAAAGATCACCAGCGCCACGGCGATCAAGCCCTGGCCGCTGGACAGACCTTCGTTCCAGCTGCCGGGGTAATAAAGCGAGAGCGACGCGCCGCCCAGGCCGGCGATGAAGCCACCCGCGCAGGTGGCCGCAATGCGGATGCCGTTGACGGAGTAGCCGAGCGCACGCGCCGCGTCGCTGGAGTCACCGGCCATGCGCAGCACCAGGCCGAATCGCGTGGCCTTGAAGCCCCAGGCCAGCAATGCGGCGAGCAGCACGCCGATGGGGAACAGCATGTTGATCTGCAGCGCCGACCTGATCTGCGCGGAGCTGCTCCAGTCACCGAGGTTGAGCGAAGGAATCTGCGGCGCCTGCGGCTGGATCAACGGCTTGCCGAGGTAGAAGGCCAGGCCGCTGCCGAGCAGCATGATCGCGATGCCGGTCGCGATGTCGTTGACTCTCGGGAGAGAGCAGACGAGGCCGTGCAACAAGGCCAGCAGCGCCCCGCAGACGCCGGCGAGCAGCACACCAAGCCACACGTTGCCGGTGAGGTAGGCCCCGCCGAAGCCGGCCATGGCGGAGAAGACCAGCACACCTTCGAGGCCGAGGTTGATGCGGCCGGCTTTTTCGGTGATGCATTCGCCGAGGCTGACCAGCAGAAAGGGGGTGCCGACGCGGATGGCGCCGCCGAGCACGGCGACGAGCACGTTGAGGAAGATGTCCATGCTGCTCATGTCGTGGGCCTCGTGATTCCCGCCATGCGCGTCATTCCCGCGGAGGCCGCGCCGACGTCATTCCCGCCCTTCGACGGGCTCAGGACAGGCCGTGCTTCGCCCGGGCGTGAATCCAGGATGCTTGCGCAACTCCAACCGTTCGGGCTGAGGTATCGAAGCCTTGCTCTGGTTGTGCCGTTTCGCGTGACATCTTCTTCGTACTGCGTGATACCGCGTCGGGATGTCGTCCCGACAGCCGACCTACTTGTTCTTTGCTTCGCCAAAGAAAAGTAGGCAAAAGAAAGGCGACCCTGCTCGTCGGTCGGCCTAGGGCCGACTGCTCTGCGCTGCTCGGT
>NZ_JANOCG010000136.1:0-11945 GCF_031412075.1 Rhizobacter sp. | reverse complement strand
GAAAGGCCAGGGTGGTGCTGTTGACGCATGACGGGCTGCAATTTCTGGCGCCTCGTTTCACCGCCATGCGCGATACCCTTCGGCCACTGCCTGGCGTGAGGATCGTGGCCGACATTTCGCCCGCCACGGTCGACAAGGAGGGCGGATATCGCACGATGAAGACGATCCTGCTGGCGCAACCGAATATCGATGTGGTGCTTGGCGCGGACACGGTGGTGCTGGGAGCGCTCGTGGCATTGCGCGAAGCGGGCAAGGCGCGGGCGGACCAGTTTCTGGGAGGTATCGACGGCGAACTGGAAGCGGTCGTCGAAATCAGACGAGGCGACAGCCCCTACAAGGCGAGCATCAGCCTTGCTTCATCGATATTCGGCTATGCGATGGGCCAGCATGCCGCTGATTGGCTGGACGGGAAATCCATCCCACAAGCAATGGATATTCTGCCCAAGGCGCTCACCAGCAGCAACATCGCGGACTATGAACGCGATACGGCCAACCCCGGAGCGGTGTATGCCGATCCGTCGCGGCGCGCGTCTTATCTGAAGATGTACGGCAATATCTGTTTCGATACGCGCGAAAACTATATGAATTTCCCCTGGTCATCGGAAACCAAATAGTTCGATTGCAGGTGCCGCTTGGTTGCACCACAACGTCGAACGGCGGCAAGGCGGGCACGCTGCCTATGCCGGGCTCGTCCGAGCAGGACAAGGATGACGGTGGCCCCGCCGCCCAGGGCTGCTCTGCTACCCTGACGTTTCGGGGCCGCCTCCGCTCTGGAGGCGTGCAGCGCCCCGCCGAGCCCCCTGCAACCTCGCACAGAATTGAGCAGCCCGCCAGCCATGACCGCCAACCCTTTCGTCATCCTCTACGTCGAAGACAACGATTACATCCGCGAGGCGTTCGCCGAGTTGCTCAGCACTGCCGAGCGCCGGATCGTATGTGTGGCTGACGGCGCCGGCGCGCGCGAGGCGTTGCGCGATCAGAACGTGAACCTGCTGATAACCGACATCAACCTGCCCGACGGCTCGGGCCTCGACGTGGCGCGCGAGGCCCTTCGGCAAAACCCGAGGCTGCCGGTGATCGTCTGCTCCGGGCATGACTTGGGGGACGTCGCCCGGTCGCTCGGCCCTACCGCTCATCCGCTGAGGAAGCCCTTCGAGCTGGACGAACTCGACGCGCTGGTCGAGCGGTTCGCGCGATGAGCGACTTGACTGCCGCGGCCGCCGGGCGGTGGTGCGGTTTTTGATGGCCGGGGCGGATGTAAGGGTGCGGCAGCTCGAGGACTTCGGGGGAATTCGCCACTCCGCTGCCTCCAAGTCGATCTCGGACCACTTCGACGTCTGAGGGCTTGAAGTCACCTGTCGAGTTTGGCTGGGTTGGCGAGCTGACGCGGGTTTTTTCGCGATGATCCGTGTGGAGGCGCTGTGGCTGTGCGCGGCGAAAGGTGGACAAGCGCAGTGGCACCGAGCGGCTGCTGGAACACGTGATCACCGCGCTGGGAGCTGCCCACGCGCACCACGGCTACGCGCGGCGCTTGGGGCCTGTTGCGCGCCACCGCATCAAGCCGGCACCGGCTTCCGTCGAAAAGGGGCTTGTCTGAGATCGGGCACCTGCGGTATCCAAGCCGTAGATCGCGGGCAGCTTGGGCAACGGCAGAAACGGGAACCACTTCGGATAGTTCGTCACTACGTTGCGCAGGTTCGGCACCACGCCTGCAGCTTTCACCTCCACCAGTACATCCCAGGGGCGGAGGTCCGAATGGGTATGGTGTCGACTTGGAAGGCTTGCCGATTTCGTGCAGCCGCGCACTGCGCGCATCACCTTGGCCATATCGTCTCCTTCGTGAGGGCTTCACACCCGTTGATCGGGGCTCAGGAAGTTCCGTCGGACGGATTTGTCGTTGGGATACGGGGTGCCCTCAGGCGGGTGCGCCGGCCGGTCTACTTAACAGGAGTACAACCATGTCATACATCGATGGTTTCGTGATCGCGGTGCCCACCGCCAACAAGCAAAAGTTCATCGAGCACGCGCGCCAGTTCGACCCGATATTCATTGAGCTGGGCGCAATCCGTGTGATCGAGGGTTGGGGCAACGACGTCCCCGACGGCAAAGTCACCGATTTCCGCCGCGCAGTCCAGGCCACGGCCGAGGAGACGGTGGCCTTTTCGTGGGTCGAATGGCCCGACAAGGCCACCCGCGACGAAGGGATGAAAAGGATGATGGAAGACCCCCGCATGGATCCGTCCACACCCGGCAACCCGCCTATGCCTTTCGATGGCAAACGCATGATCTTCGGCGGCTTCGAACAAGTGGTCGAAGTAAAGGCTTGAGGGGCGGGGGCGACGCGCCCCTGGACGTGCCGCGCGTCATGGCGGGCGTATAGCGCCAACTGGCGGCCGCAGGCAGGGGGCTCCGAGACATCGCGCAGGACGCCCGGCCCAGCAAGCAGCACACGTCACGGATGTCCGCGTCGCAATCGCCGTATGTCGGCTCTTGAGACCCTGCATGGCTTCACACTCGCGCCCAGGAGCCCACGGTGGCGAAAGGCAGCTTCCTGCCAGCTCTCTAGAACCTCCCCAAGCGAAGGCCGGTTCACACGCCGGTCCGCTGCGAGCGCCAGAACCTGGCGGTGACAGACGCGATGCAGGCAAACCTCCTGCCGTGACGGTCTGTGCTGGGGCAAGCCAAGGCCGTGCGCGTCGGCGGCCGCGACGCGACTTGGAAAGGCCGATAACCAGATCGCAACGGTAGCGAGGAAGGTCCTGATCCCGCTGTCAAGCAAGCTTGGACAGCAGCCATCCTGTGGCAGCGATGTGCCCGAGGGTGACCACCACGGACATCCCGTGCAGCCACTTGAAGCGCTGGCGCAGGCCGGCGTCGGTGGCGCGGTTGATCGCTGGCATCAAGATCTGCCGCACGGGCACGGTGGTGATGGCCACTGCAGCCATCACCGCGGCAAAGACGGCGTCACGAGCCCACCAGAGCACGGCGGCCGCAGCTGACGTGGCAATCACGAAAGTGTAGAACCAGGGAAAGGCGCGACGCAATGCGTCTCCCGCGGTCTTCGCAGGCAACGCCGTGAACAGGAAGGCGGCAAAGCCGAATGAGTACAGCGTCATGCCACCAAACAACAAGGCCGTGCTCAGGACGGCCAAAGACAACATCATGGTGTCGCTCCTTCATTTGAAAAGCTCATCAGTGGCAAGCCGGCCGGGCCATCAGACCACGCACGTGAAATTTCGCGCGGGCTCAGCCCCGCTTGCGGAACACCACCACGTGCTGCCAGGGCAGCGTGCTCACGGTACGCTCCCAGTCCATCGCGAAGACGGCGGCCTCGCGCTTGATTTGCGCCTCGCTCATCTTGTGCAGCGGCTTGATGGGCACGCGCGGGTCTTCGGCCTTGTACTTGACGAAGACGACACGGCCGCCGGGCTTGAGGGCCCTCAGCACGCTGGTCATCACCTCGTACGGGTAGGCCAGCTCGTGATAGACGTCGACCATGACCGCCAGGTCCACCGAAGCAGCAGGCAGTCTGACGTCGTCGACCGCGCCAAGCCGCGCCTCGATCTGGGTCAGCCCGCTGCGCTTGGCGCTCGCCTGCAGCAGCCTGATCATTTCGGGCTGTACGTCAACAGCCCAGACCTTGCCGCCCGGCATCACCGCCGGTGCCATGCGCCGAGACAGGTAACCGGTGCCGGCGCCGATGTCGGCCACCACCATGCCTGGCTGCAGTGCCAGGGCAGCCAGCAGCAGGTCGGTGCGCTCTTCGCGGTCACGTTCTTCGCGCTCAAGCCATGCGGCGCCCTGCCAGCCCATCACCGCCGAGATCTCGCGCCCCATGTAGCGCTTGCCGATGCCGTCGGCACTGGCTGGCACGGGGCTGTAGCGCTCGGCGAATGCGGCGGGCTGGGCCAGCGCGGCGCTGGCTGCCAGCAGCAAGGCAACCCAGGTACCCCCCCGGGAAATTGCAGGGTTCATGGCAGTGCCAACCAGATTTCGTTGCGGCGCATGAACCAGGGCGTCATGGGGCCGTTGTAGCGCGCCAGCACGGGCTGGCCCTCTGTTGCCACGCCGGCGGCAGCCAGGGCCGCTTGCAGCTTGCCCAGATGTTCGTCGTAGTTGGCCTGCGACCAGGTGCCTGAGTAGCGGATGGTCGCCCACTGGCTGGCCGACACAAGGCGCAACTGCACCCGCGGGTCGAGCGGCTCGGGGGCGGATTCCAGCGTCACGCCCTCGGGCAGCACGAACTGCACCCGCATGCCGCCCGGCACTGCGGCCTGCGACACCGGGGCCGTCATCTCCATCTTCACGGGCGCGGCCATCTGCGTCACCGGAGCGGTCATCGCAAACTTCTTCTCGCCCTTGTTCTTGCCAAAGATGTAGCCGGCCAGGATCGGGAAGGCCCGGCTGCCGGCGTCTTCGGCCGTGGCGTCCAGCACCACCTCGGCCACGACGTAGGGCGCGTACTGGCGCAACTCCACGCTGCCGATTTGCCTGATGACCTCGTACTTGGGTTCTTCGGTGGCGTGGCTGAACAACGGCATGGCGCTGAGTGTGAGCCAAAGCAGGCGGCGCAGCAGGGCGCCAGGCAGGCCGTGTTTCATGAGGTGGCGTCTCCAGGGTTGCCGAAGCTGGCGATGTAGTTGACCGCCAGACTGCGCGTCCACCAGGCACGGTGAATGGCCGGCAGGTAGGCCATGCCTCGGCGTTCGATGGCGGCCAGCCCGCAAACTGCGGCAGCCTGCGCCAGCTCCTCAGGCCGCACGAACTGCGCCCAGCGGTGCGTGCCCCGGGGCAGCACCCGAAACACGATCTCGGCGCCCACAATCGCGGCCAGGTAGCTGCGCAGGGTGCGGTTGATCGTCGAGGCCAGCAGCAGCCCGCCGGGCGCCAGGTGCGCCACCGCATCGCGCACGAAGGCCGGTACGTCGTTGACGTGTTCAACCACCTCGAGCAGCAGCACGACGTCGAAGAGCTCACCGTCGTGCAGTGCGGCATCGGGCTCGCCGACCCGGTAGTCGATCCTCAAGCCAGCGGCCTTCGAATGCAGGCGCGCTGCGGCGATGTTGTTGGCTGCGGCGTCGACGCCGACCAGCAAGGCGCCGCGGGCCGCCAGCGGTTCGCACATCAGCCCGGCGCCGCAGCCCACGTCGGCGATGCGCAAACCCTGCAGCGCACCGACCGGGCGTCCGAAGCGCTGGGCGATCTGTTCTAGCACGTGCCCAAGCCGCAGGTCGTTGACCACGTGCAGAGGTCGCATGGGACCGGTGCGGTTCCACCAGGTGGCGGCGAGGCGGTTGAAGCGTGCGACTTCGTCGCTGCGGATGGTGCCGGTCGGGCTCATGGAGGGCTTGTCGATGCTCATGGCTCAAACCCGGCGGCAGATCTTCACCGCCCCGCGCGAACCCGCGCCGACTGCCCAGATCCACAGACGCAGCACGGCGGACGCAGGGGCCGCCTGGTGGTCGAAGCGCGCTGCGGCATCGTCGCGGTGATCGATTTCGTCGGCCCGGAACGAGTGCAGCTGCGCCCGCAACGCCTGCAGGGTTGCCTGCACGCGAGCCGGGTCGAGGCGGTCGATGGTCTCGATCTGCTCGGTGTAGTGGTGGTCGACGAAGGTCTCGACGGCCTCGATGGTGGCGAACACCGCCCGCGGCCCGACCCACGCCGGCAGCGCGCCAGTCAGCCATCCGGCGGCTCGCCACAGCAGCAGCAGCCGGCTGCGGTGGCCGGGCGCCAGCAGCTGCTCGATGGCAGCCAGGTGCGCCGCTTCCGTGGCAAGGTGCTCCTGCGCAAAGTCCCTTACCGCCGCATCGCGCGTGGTGGCAAGAATGCCGCGGTAGATCATCACGGCGCCCGCCTCGCCGGCGTGATCGGTGCGCAGGTCGGCCACCAGCCTTGGGGGCAGCGGACTGACATCGAGAGGTCCGGGCCTCGCCGGCAAAGCCGAGCCACCCAATTCGGCCATCACAGGTGTGCCTCCAACTGCTGCCCAAGGTCTTCATCCACCGCGTTGAAACCGCTGCGTGCGCTGCGCTGAACCAAACCTTCGGCCACGGCTCGCGCCATGTCGATTCCGCTGCGGTGGACCCGGTCGACCTGACTCGCCACGACACTGTCACCGCAAACCCCCAGTTGCACCCTGTTGTCCCACAAACACTCGGTTCGCCGAGGCGTGACGGCAGGCGCTTCAACAAACGCATGGCGCCATTGCTGCGCACAGAGATAGTTGGGCGTCACGGGCCGAACTGCGTGGGCTCGAAAGTTCTCGAGCAGCAGGTCGGCCACGGTCTCGGCGTCCACATCCTCGTACTGCAGGGACCACCGCTCGTCGGCCTCGATGAACCAGCGCTGGGGTCCGATGGTCAGGCGCCCCGGCTTGCTGTGCATAGCGGCGACGCGCTCGATGGGGCTGCCCTGGAACTCCCGGTAGCCGGGCAAGGGGACAGGTCGCTCGGTTCCCAGCAGCAGCACCCAGCGGCTGCGGTAGCGCACCGCACGCAGGGCGGCGCTCAGTTCTGAAGACTCGCGCACGAGCGGCAGTGCCAACGGCGCTGGTATGGCGAGCACCAGGGCTTGAAAGTCCCCATCAATCTCGCCCATGGCGCTGCTCAAAGCCCACTTGCCACCTTTGCGCTGGGCTTGCACGATGCGGGTGTTCAATCGAACCTGCAATGGCCGCGCAAGGGCATCGGCCAGGGCCACCATCGACGGCACGCCGACAGCTCCCATCAGGACCAAGGTGCGCTCGACATCCGCCTCGTCTTCATCCGCTTTCCAAGCTTTGCTGCTCCGTTCTTCTTGAGCGGGCGTGGCCGCAAGCGTCCAGGGGTGCAGCGCGGCCAGCTCGCCCGGCGCTTGCATGGCATGAGCGGCCAGGCGGGTGGGCCCGCTGATGCACTGGGCCCCGTCATCGAACAGTCCCACGCGGGTGCTGCGTGAACTGCAGCGCCCGCCCAGGCGGGCATCGGCTTCGAAAACGACGGGGTCGCAGCCGTGCAGGCGCAACTCCCGGGCGCAGGTCAGACCGGCCATGCCGCCGCCGACGACTGCAACGCGCGGTGGCGATTGGGCGTTCAACGGGCTGTCCCAAGCGCTGCTTCTGGGATCTTGCATGGCTGTCACCTCTTTGGCCGTGATTGATTGGCCTCGTAGTAACGTCGCCGTCATGAAAAAGTTGCACCTGTGCGGCGACCCACCGCAGTGGATTCCTCCCGCCGGGCATCGAGGGTTGGTGCTGCGTGCCCCGCACGAGGCCGCGACGCTGTCTTGCGCAGGGCTCACGCCCGGGCCGCGCGGTGACGGTCGGTGCGCCGCCCACGGCGTGCGCTGCCGCGTTGCGGCCTGCGGTGGCCGGGCGCTGCCAGACCAATTTTTTGCGGGCCTTGCAACTTTGACGGCGGGCCTGCGTCAAGGGGTTGGTACAGGCCAGGCCATCGGGCGTGGCAAGTCAACGCCGCGCTGCCGGCCGACGTGGTTCGAGCGTGTTGCCAGGGGGCCCAGGTGAGCGATGCGCTGCTCGGCGGCGCGATTGATGCGGCACTGGTCGCGCGGGCCCAGCAAGGCGAGACCGTCGCGTTCGACGTGCTCGTGGTGAAGTACCAGCGGCGGATTGCGGCAACGATCCGGCGGTTCGTGCGTGACGATCCGATCACCGAGGAGTTGACACAGGAGGTTTTCTTGAGCGCCTTTATGGCTTTGCCGACCTTCACGCCCGACGGTGATTTCGCGGCTTGGCTGTTCACGATCGCCCGCAACGCGGCCAGGAGCTACCTGCGCAGCGGGCAGAACCGGCAAGACGACCGTCCTGTGGCCGTGCTCGACAATCCGGGTGACGACGACAGATTCGGGGCCGCCCCCAGCCCCGAGGAAGAGGCCATGGCGCACCAGTTGTTCGAACGCATCGACGCCGAGGTCGCGGCCTTGCCCGAGGTTCAGCGCCGAGCCCTGCTGATGCGCGAAGTCGACGGTCTCGACTACAAGACCATCGCGGCGGCGCTCGGGCAGCCCGTGAACACCGTCAAGTCCCACATTTTCCGGGCGCGCGACGCGATAGCCCATCGCGTACGCCCGCTTCTTGCACCCACGCGCGACAGGCGCTGGTAGGAGCCATGCCATGAACGACGCCGCACGCCTGCTGGACGGCGAACTGACGCAAGCCGAGTTGACAACATTGCTCGAGCGCCTGAAGCACGATGCCACGCTGCGCGACGAAATCTCGGCGCAACAGCTGATCCGCGACGGCTTGGTCGGGCTTCGTTCACCGGACGCGGGCTACTCGCTGCGCATCCTCGCCGCAGTGCGCCGCGCCCAACAGCGCAAGGCTTGAACGAGGCTTTCGGCAGGTACCGGCATTGCCAGGCGGCGCTGCGGCCGCTGGTGGTGTTCAGGGCTGAGGAGCCTGCACTGGGCTGCCGCGGGCAACGAGTTCGTCGATGCGCGCCATGACCAGTGCACCGGTCGCCGACCAGGGGTCGAACTCCGGCCAGACGATCTTCGTCTGCGGATCCACATCGGACAAGCTCACGCGTGCCATGGACCATCTACGGTAGCGCCGCTCGGTGATGTTTTCGCAGTGAAGCAGTTCCAGGTCCTTGTGGCGCGGGTCTGCATGAATGCGCGCATACAACCCCGTCACTTTGCTGCGCTGCCCTTCCAGCGCCTGCCAATACACGCCCTGGCCTTCGCAGAGCATGCCCGTGATGTCGTTTTGTGTGTTCCAGGCGTGGGCCTTGCGCAAGATCGAACAGAACCTTGATCAGGTGTGCATTCAAGCCCATCCGGGCCGCGCTCCTAAGCATGAGTCGCCTTACGGAAGAATGTGAAGTTGTGGCGAGGCATACAGAAGGCATACGCGGAATCGGTATCACATCGATCTTGGTGACCTCCAATGCGATGTGCTCGAGTTGAGCAGTTTCATCTCGCGCGCCAACACCAGTACCTGTACGAACAGCGCCCCCACCCCTTCAAGAAGCGGCGGCGAAACGTCGCCAGCGTGGCGTGATCGCGGTGGGTGTTGGCCGCCACGCAGCGAAATGCCACCGAGTTATAGGTCGTGCGCTCGATCTTGCGGCTGGAGTGCACGCCATTGGCGTTGCCGTAGACCAGCAGCCGGGCAGCACCGCCGGGTGATGCGCCGCCGAGCCGCGGCCGGCGTACTGCCGGGTCCGCTCGCCCAGGTGGATCTGCTCGATGACTTCGACCACGAAGCAAGTGATCGTTGGGCAGCCATTCGTCCACCGACGGCGGCAACAGATATGCGGTGTCTCGATCTACGGGAACGAAGCGGCTCATCGGAGAGGTCTCGGTCGTCCGGCTCCGATTGTCCCGGATCGCACGTTCTGCTGGCGGGCCGGGAAGTCCGACAACTCCTAGCGCAACAACCCCATCAACGCGGCGCGCACGGCGGCGGAGGTCTTGTTCGGCGTACCGAGCTTGAGGCAGGCGTTGCGCATGTGGAAGTTCACGGTCGCCTCCGACACACCGATGATCTCGGCCATGTCGGCCGAGGTCTTGCCGTCACATGACCAGCGCAGCACCTCCAACTCGCGGTTGGAGAGCACGGATTCTGGGCTGTTGCGCAGCGTCGACCCCCAGTGGCTAAGCATGCTTTCGTGGCAGAGGAATGACAGCCACTGCAGCCGCTCGTTCTTGGCCTTCAGCTCCTCTTCAGAAATGGGCGGGTCGCTTCTGACACAGCTCAGCAGGCTCACGATGCCGTGCGCGTCGTGCCTCGGTTGTGCCCAGCCATGAACCAGCCCGAACGAACAGGCCTCGGCCCTCATCTGCGGGCAAGCGGCAAACAACTCATCGCTCCACAGGATGACTCCATCGCTGACAAAGGCCAGCGCAACCGTGGGGTCGCAGCGCACATAGTCCTGCTCCTGGTAGCGCTGCTGCCAACCAGTCGGGTAGTTGCTGCGCCACAGCGCGCGCGGCGTTGCCAGCGGCAAAGGCCCTTTCATCCCGAACGAGCAATAGCGAAAGCCGAGTTTGTTGACCTCGGACAGAACGGTCTCGAACGTGGCTTCGCTGCTCCCCGCGCAACCTACCAACCTCAATTGATCAGACTGCCAATGCTTCATGCTTTCCTTCCCCGTGCGGCGTCATGCGGCAGGTTGCCGGGCGCTACTGAAAAGTCCTGCGCCGAACCCAGAACACAAAGGCCACCCACGGGCTACCACAACGCAGTCTAGTGAGCGATGCTGCAAGCGCGGCCCCTACCCCTAGGGGGACAGTCCGGGGAGCTCGCGCAGCGCCGAGAGCGCGCTGTGTTGCCAAGGCAATTGTTCGATCCGCCGAACGACCGCTGCAATGCTAACCACATGCCCGAGATCGTTGCCGATTTCGTCGACAAGCATGAGGTTGGTGCGAACAGAGTGTCGGTTCAGCAACACATCGCCCGAAGCTGTCACCGCCCAGTCCCAACCGGCGGTTATGGGGGGGTCGGACTCCGTGACCCACTCGGAGCACCCACACAAGATCGAAGCGCTCGCGCCCTCAGACTCGCGCGAGGGGTTGGCCTCGGTCGTGAGCTCCAGCTCCGACTGAACATGACGCAACAGCATGCGTTGGAAGTTCGACTCCCCCGACCTGACGTAGAAGTCGCAGGCCCCCGGTGTTTCATTTGTTTGCATTGGTTCTCATGGTAGGGACGCGCGCGAAAACAGCCGCCTAGCAGTTCTGTCAGTTGTTGTGCGTGAGTCGCTCGGTTGCAATGGTGCTTCTGATTCAACTGACCGCAGGTAGCGCAAATGCACATCAGCTTCATCGCAGACAAGTTCATGCCGAGCGCAACGCGCCAAGCCATAGGCAACTACCGGCACCATGTGTTCGTGAAGGAGCTGCATTGGGAGCTGCCGGCCGAAGGTGAGATCGAGCAAGACGAGTTCGACGTCGAGTCGGCCGTGCACGTGCTGGCGCGCGGCGAACACGGTGCATTGGTCGGCTACGCCCGCTTGCTGCCGACCACGCAGAATTATCTGCTCGCCACCCACTTCCCGCAGCTGTTCGACGGTGACAAGCCGGTGCGCAGCCCGTTCGTGTGGGAGCTATCTCGCTACGCGGCTAGCGACGTGTCGTGCGGCGCCGCCACGCGCAGCCTGCAGATGCAGACACGCGTTGGCAAGCGGCTGCTGCTGGAGGCCACCCGATTCGTTGCATCTCAGTGCGGGAGCCAGATCGTCTTTTGCACAACGCTGGCGATCGAGCGTCTGGCCCAGCGTTGGGGTGTGGACATCGAGCGCCTCGGCCCCGCGCAGCACGTCGGTCACGAGTGGCTGGTGGCCGCGCGCATCCATTGCAATCAACGCACCCATGGCGCGCTCACCGAAAGCCGCCCACGCCCATCAGCGCCCACCCATTCACCAAGCCACGCGCTGCCGGCCCTCGCCTGAGTACCGGCACCACACCACCCCCGAATCCCTGACACCGCAGGACCCGCATGAAACAGCACACTCCACACGCCATCGTCCTCGACCCTTTCTCCAGTGGCCGCTTCCTGGTGGACGAGTTCGCACGCCGCGGCATCGCGAGCGTTGCGGTGCTGAGCAGCGGCATCCCCGCGCTCTTTGCCAGCTCGTTCAAGCGTGAAAAGTACGCCGCCGTCATCGACGGCGACGATGGTGTCGACGCGCTGGCCGCCGATCTCGCCGGTTTTCACCCGTGCTGCGTGATGACGGGCCTCGAAACCGGCATCGCGTTGATGGACGAACTCGCAGCCCGCTTCGGCCTGCCGTGCAACGACCCGGCGAGCAGCTCGATCCGCCGAGACAAGTACCTGATGCAAGAGACCATTCGCGCACAAGGCCTGCTTGCAGTGGCGCAGTGCAAGGTCGACCGCAGCGACGATGCCCTCGAATGGCTCGACGCACACGACCGCTACCCGGTGATCGTGAAGCCCGCGGCCTCTGCAGGCTCGGACAACATCCACCTGTGCGCGAACCGCG
>NZ_JANOCG010000135.1:0-3552 GCF_031412075.1 Rhizobacter sp. | reverse complement strand
CTGGAGCAGCAGGTGCAGGCCACCCTCGCTGCGCTGGCAAGCGCGAAAGGAGTGCACTTGTCCACTTTTATCAATGACTTGCTCAAGAAGGATATCGAGCTCATCGACATGGCACAGTAACAAGACCGCAGGGTATGCAGGCCGCAGTGGAGCTCTCAGTGCAAATGCGTGGGATTTGCGGACGCCAGCCGTGACGCCGACGGTTCGGTGCCGTAGGCAGCGTCTCGCGCAGCCCGCGCTAGACCAGCGCTTCCTTCATCACCACCTCGCCGCGCAGAGACCTTTGCGGCGCTTCCGTGATCTGCACATCCACCATCTGCCCGACAAGCCGGGCCGGGCCTTTGAAGACGACGGCGCGATTGCATTCGGTGCGGCCGAAGAGCTCGCTTGCGTCTTTGCGCGCGGCACTCTCGACCAGCACGCGCTGCACCGTGCCCAGGCGGCTGGCACTGATGCGGCGTACGTTGTCGTTGATGGTGGCCTGGAGGCGCTGCAGGCGCTCCAGTTTCACTGGATGTGGCATCTCGTCGTGCAGCGCGGCAGCGGGCGTACCGGGGCGCGGGCTGAAGATGAAACTGAACGAGCTGTCGTAACCCACGTCGGTGACGAGCTTCATCATCTTGTCGAAATCGGCGTCGGTCTCACCCGGGAACCCCACGATGAAATCACTCGACAGCGCCAGATCCGGTCGGATCGCGCGCAGTTTGCGCACGGTGGACTTGTATTCCATCGCCGTGTAGCCGCGCTTCATGGCCATCAAGATGCGGTCGGAGCCGTGTTGCACCGGCAGATGCAGGTGGTTGACGAGTTTGGGCACACGCGCATACACCGCAATCAACGCCGGCGTGAATTCGTTCGGATGGCTGGTGGTGTAGCGGATGCGCTCGATGCCCGGTATGTCGGCCACATACTCGATCAGCGTCGCAAGGTCAGCCGCGTCTGCCGTGCCGCCCATAGCCGCGCGGTAGGCATTGACGTTTTGCCCGAGCAGCGTCACTTCGCGCACGCCCTGGTCGGCCAGGCCGGCTATTTCGACCAGCACGTCGTCAAACGGGCGCGATACCTCTTCGCCACGCGTATACGGCACCACGCAGTAGCTGCAGTATTTGGAGCAACCCTCCATGATGCTGACAAAAGCCGTCGCGCCCTCCACCCGCGCTGGCGGCAGATGGTCGAACTTCTCGATCTCCGGAAAACTGATGTCCACCTGCGGGCGGTCCTGCAATTGCCGCTGGCGCAGCAGCTCGGGCAGGCGGTGCAGCGTCTGCGGGCCGAACACGACGTCCACGTAGGGTGCCCGCGCTATGATCGCCGCCCCCTCCTGGCTTGCCACACAGCCCCCCACGCCGATCTGCACACCGCTGCGTTTCAGGTGTTTGATGCGGCCCAGATCCGAGAACACTTTTTCCTGCGCTTTTTCGCGCACCGAACAGGTGTTGAACAAAATCAGGTCCGCCTCGTTAACATCCAGCGTGGCTTCGTACCCCTGGGCGGCGTGCAACACATCGACCATCTTGTCGGAGTCGTATTCGTTCATCTGGCACCCGAAGGTCTTGATGAATACTTTCTTGCTGGCCGGCTGCCCCTCGCGCAGCGGCGGTGTAACGGGCCCGCTCATCAGGTGGCCTCCATGCTGCGCATTGCGGTATTCGCTCTTGGGAACGGCCCGGCGGTGCTCACTGGACTACCCTCCATGCTGCGCATTGCGGTATGAGCCCTTGGGAACGGCCCGGCGGTGCTCATGGCTGCTTGAACTTGGGCAACTGGTCAAAAGGCGTCTTGCCGTCGTCCGTCTTGGGTTTGTCGCCCGATGATTCGAAGGTGAAGTTGACGACTGGCTCCATGCCTTTGCGTTCTTCCTCTGCTTCGGCGGCGTTGAGTATCCAGATCTCCCGGATCAAGCCTTGGGGCTCGCGCACGTAGTTGACCAGCACGGTCTGCCCCACAAGCGCGCCAGACATAACCAGCGCATTGGTCGTGCCGCGAATGCGGATGCCCGGCGCAAGCCGCTCCGCAGCGCCATTGATGAGCACAGCAGGCGGTGCCGTGACAGTAAGCGCGCCGCGTTTGGCGGCTGCAGGGAACTGGCGCACCGCCAGTTGTGCGTGGGCCGAAGTTGGTGCCAACGCCAAAGCACCAAGCTGCAAGAGTAACGGCGTACCCACGGCAAGCGTGGCAAGAAAAGACTGACAGCGGTTCATGGTATTCGTCCAGAGGCTGCAAATACACGCAGAGCATCGCGTGAATCCGCGCCGACAAGCACCTGTGCAACAACATTGGGCTTGGCGGCCGGAGGCTCCAAGTGTAATGCCGACGTGTACGCGCGACAGGCCAAGGTCTTCTGCGATGGAACTTGCACCACCCCGCAGGGAACGCCCTGCATAAACCCCTCGACCCGGAACGCCATCACTGCGCCATGCTGCACGGTCGGCCCGCTGAAACTACCATGAAAATCTTTCAGTGTGAACCGGTCAGGAAATTCGCCATGTCCTTGTTGTCGCGCCGTAACTTTCTGGGTAGCAGCCTGGTCTTGCCGCACCTGTTATCCCATGCCGGGGACGCGGAGCCAGAATCGGCCCTGCGCGCGGGCGCTTGCGTGCTGGTCGTACGCCATGCCCTGGCACCCGGCACTTTCGATCCGCCGGAATTTCGACTCGGCGACTGCAGTACCCAGCGCAATCTAAGCGAAGAAGGCCGAACCCAGGCCCGGCGCATGGGGGCGTGGTTCAAGGCCCGGTCGCTGCGGCCAGCGCGCGTGCGTACCAGCCCCTGGTGTCGCTGCGTCGACACCGCCAACCTGGCATTTGAGCGTGGTGACGTGTGGCCCGCTTTGGGATCGCCGCAGGGCGTGGACGAGACTGCCAACCGCATCCACCAGCAGGCGCTGCGCGAGGCCCTGGCGGCCGCATCGAAACGCAAAGGAGGGTTCGAGGTCTGGGTCACCCACATGTTCGTGATATCAGAACTGGTGCCTACCAGCATTGCTTCTGGCGAAGGTCTGGTGCTGCGCGGGGGTGCCGCAGGCGCGCCGCAGGTGCTGGCCCGGTTTCCGGCGGTGTAGAGAAGCGCCGAGACTCGGTAAAATTGCTGTCAATCTGGTGTCGCGAGCGCTGTGCGCGCAAGCCGCATATCGCAGGCGACTGTACCGCCAGAAAAGATGCCTCGCCCGCAATTTGACTGACGATGTATTGGTGAAATTGGTGGCGCTTCACGGAGGAGTTGCCCCAAAAATTGATGTGCCGGAGCACGTTCCACTCACCGGGCGTCTGAGCTCCTGAGGTCATGGTGCGAAACCCACTGACCGTCGCAATACCAAGTGCGGTCAGAGCCAAGCTGCCCATCAAGTGCAGTGCAATGCCAGTGCGTGCCATTGCTCGGTCTGATGGGTCCGTTTGTCAATCACTGCGAGCTTCGACGCCTGCCAAAAGAAGTAGAGTACCGCTGCGTGCATTAGCCAGACAGTGCGTTATCCAGCTCCACTACGTCCGATCACTGGCGAATGCGAAACGCGTCTTGCCGACCTTGGCTCGGTACATCGCCTTGTCAGCGCTC
>NZ_JANOCG010000134.1:0-9718 GCF_031412075.1 Rhizobacter sp. | reverse complement strand
CGGCGCGCGACCGCCGGCTGGGGCTGGGCCTGGGTCTGGCAACCGTCAAGCGCCTGAGCGATTTGTTGTTGCTGTCGGTGTCGGTGCAGTCCGCGCCCGGGCAGGGCAGCGTGTTCACGCTGCTGCTGCCGCTGGCGCCTGACCGTGAGCTGGCTGCCATGCAACCGAGCGGCGCGCCTGCTGTCGAGCCGCTGATCGCTTCGCAGCGGGTGCTGGTGATCGAAGACGACGCCGATTCGCGCAATGCGCTGCTCGGCCTGCTGCGCCAATGGGGCTGCGACGCACGGGCGGCCCCCGGCGCGCGCGAGGCGCTCACGTGGCTGGGCCAGGGCTTCGCGCCCGACGTGCTGGTGGTCGACCTGCGCCTGGCCGATGGGGCCAGCGGCCTCGACGCGATCGACGCGCTGCGTGCGGCCGTGGGACACGAGCTGCCCGCGCTGGTGATCACCGGCGACGCGGGCAGCGAGCACATGCTCAAGGCGCAGGCGCGTGGCTTCGCGGTGCTCATCAAGCCGGCCCGCCCGGTGCAATTGCGCGCCTTCCTGAGCCACGCTTTGAGCGCCCCCTGACACGGCCCCCGTTTGCCCGACTGCCCTTTGGTGCTATGGGCAGCGGGGCGCCCGCTCCCTAGCATCCCCCTCGCAAAGCTGTGCGCATGGGCGCGGCTCGTCAGGGAGACACAGGGCATGAACAGAATGATCAGCGGGTGGGCCGTTGTGGCGGCTTTCGCCCTGGCTGGCGCGAGCGGGTGTGGCGGTGGTGGTGGTGGCGGCGGCAGTGCCCCTCCACCACCTCCTCCCACGCCGGCACCGGGGTGGTCGATCACCTCGCCACCCCTGTCGGCTGGTGGCTCGGGCAGTGCCAAGGTGGCCATGGACGCCTCGGGCCGCGCGCTCGCCGGATGGCTCACGCGGCGCGCCGGCACCCTCGTCGATGACGATCTGGTGGTCAGCCGCTATGAACCGGCCTCCGGCTGGAGCGCGCCTCAAACACTCGAATCGCGGCTGGGTGACGTCACACGTTTCGAGATCGCGATGGAGCCGGCCTCGGGCCGCGCCGTGGTGCTGTGGACGCAGGCCAGCGACACCAGCAACAGCAGCGCCTGGGCGCGGCACTTCGACCCGGCTGGCGGCTGGACGCCGGTGCAGGCCCTCAGCACCGCCTCCGGCGTGGTGGATGTGCTGAGCGTGGGCCTGGACGTACAAGGCAACGCGGTGGCCGCCTGGTCGCAGCTCGATGGCTCGCGCATCAGCGTGTGGGGCAACCGCGGCAGCGCGGCGGGCACCTGGGGCACCGCGCAACTGCTGGAAAACATCGACGAACTTGGCCGTGCCGACGGCAACCCGCGCATCGCCGTCGCGCCGCAGGGTGACGCGCTGGTGGTGTGGCAGGCGAGCGGCGGCACCACCGCCAACCGCGGCACCTGGACCAACCGCTACACCGCCGGTGGCGGCTGGGGCACGGCCAGCCAGCTGGTGTCGGTCTCGGGCGGCTCGGCGCCCGACATCGCGATGGACGCCAACGGCAATGCGGTGATGGTGTGGTCGCAGATCGAACCTGTCTCACCGACCGAGATGTATGTGCTGGTCCAGGCCAAGCGCTACCAGGCTGGCCGCTGGGGTGCACCCCTGCAGGTGGCGCGCGAGCTCGGAGCCAACAGCGTGCTGAGCACCGTGCACGTGAAGATGAACGCGGCCGGTGCCGCGCTGGTGGCGTGGGGGCAGGGCGATGAATCGATCCGCGCCACCATCGCTGCCGCGGGTGGCAACTGGCCCACGCCGAGCATCGTGAAACCGGTGGGCTCGCGCTCGGCCTCCACCGGCGTGCGCGCCGCCATCGACCCCCAAGGCCACGCCTTCGTGGCCTGGTCGCAAGGCAACGACGCGGGCACGGTCGACACCATGTTGAGCGCCCGTACCGTGGCAGGCGGCTGGGTGGCCGGTGCGCCGCACGACAGCATCACCGAGATCGCCACCGACCCGGCCATCGCGATGGACGAGCGCGGCAACGCCTGGTACCTGTGGACGCAGTACATGGGCTCGACCATCGGCACGCAGATCGTGGCGCGGCGCTTCACCTCCGGGCGCTGATGTCCACATGGACCCGCTTCAATCTTTCGACTCACTCCTTCAGGAAACCACATGACTCGCACTCTTCTTGCAGCCCTTGCCGTGACAGCCATGGTCGCCTCCGGTTGTGCCTCGGTGGCGGTGACCGACCAGGCCATCGTCGACCGCACCGCCTTCGCGCTCGGGCTCGACAAGACCGCCTTCACCATCAGCAACCGTGTCGATGAAGGCACGACCACACGTTATGCCGTGAAAACCAAGGCCGGCCAGGACTACAACTGTTTTGTCGGCGGCTCGTTCAGCGTGGTCGGGCGCTCGGTGTCAGAGGCCATCTGCACCCGCAAGGGCGAGACCATGAAGAACCCCTTGCTGCGCTGAAGTTGATGACGGCCGCGCTGACCCCCACGCTTCAGGCCTGGCAGCGCCAAGGGCGTTACGTCGACTGGCGAGGTCGCCGTGTGTTCGTGGCCCAGGCCGGCCGCGGCCCGGCGCTGTTGCTGATCCATGGCTACCCCATCGGCTCCTACGACTGGCATGCGGTGTGGGACGCGCTCGCTACCCGCTTCACCGTCATCGCGCCCGACATGCTGGGATTGGGCTTCTCCGACAAGCCGGCCGGACACGCCTACTCATTGCAAGACCATGCCGACCTGCACGACGCGCTGATCGAGCGGCTGCAGTTGAAGCGCCTGAGCGTGATGGCGCACGACCTCGGCGTGAGCGTGGCGCAAGAGCTGCTCGCGCGCCAGCAAGTGGACAACCGCCGCCCGCGCATCGAGTCGGTGGTGCTGCTCAACGGCGGCCTGTGCCCCGAGGCCTACCAGCCGCGTGTCATTCAACGGCTGCTGTCTTCACCGCTTGGGCCCTGGATCGGCCCGCACATTCCGCGCTCGGCGTTCGACCGCTCGGTGCGCAAGCTGTTCGGCCCCAAGACGCCCGCGTCGCCTGCGTTGCTCGACGACTTCTGGCACCTGGTCATGCACAACGACGGCCTGCGGGTCGCGCACTCGCTCGGGCGGTTTTATGTGGACCGGCTGGCCTTGCGCGACCGGCTCGTCGAGCCGCTGCTGCGCCGCGCGGTGCCGATCCGGTTGATCAATGGTGCCGCCGACCCCAACTCAGGCCGTCACATGGCCGAACGTTACCGAGACCTGGTGCCCGGTGCCGACATCGTGAGCCTGGAGCATGTGGGCCACTGGCCGCAGATCGAAGCGCCGCAGGCCGTGCTGGCTGCGGCAGTGCCTTACATCATTGCCCAGGCGATGAACGCCGCGCGGCCTACAGCGGCAACTCGGTGAAGTAGCGTCCACCGTGATAAATGAGCGGCAATGCACCTTCGCGCCGTTCGCAGCGCTCGACCTCGCCCACGAAGATGATGTGGTCGCCCTCTTCGTACTGGCTGCGGTTGAAACACTCGAACACCGCCGCGCTGCCTTCGATCACCGGCGCGCCACCGGCGCCGCGGCGAAAGGTGACGCCGGCAAAACGGTCGATGTCTTTGGAGGCAAAACGCTCGGCCAGCGTGCGCTGCTCGGCCGCGAGGATGTTGATGGCGTAGTGCGAGCCGGCGCTGAATGCCGGCATCGAGCCCGCCCGTTTGGACAGGCTCCACAGCACCAGCGGCGGGGAGAGCGACACCGAGTTGAACGAGTTGGCGGTGAGGCCCACGGGCTGGCCGTTCGGGTCGAGCGAGGTCACCACCGTCACCCCGGTCGCGAAGCTGCCGAGCGCCGCGCGAAACTCCTGCGGCGAAAAGCTGGGGGTGACCGGGCGTAGCAACGCATTCATGCGCCGATTGTGGCGGACACGGCCAAACAGGGCCAACTCCTATCTAAGGGGGTCTCTTTTAGGAGGTCAATGTGAACACTACACTGCCGCCGCATGGGACTTATTCACGCTCTCGGGCGGCTGACGGCCACCGTGGCGGTGACGGCCGGCGCCGCTGGCGCCACCGCGTCGGGCGGCGGCCATTGCGCCTAGTGGGCCCGCCGCCTGCCCAACCTGAGCCGCGCGCTGTGCGAGCAGGCCGCGTTGGTGGCGCCGGGCGCGACCTCGGTCAAGGGGGTTCCGCTGTATGTGCGAGACGTGCGCCCACCGGTGGCCGAGCCGGTCTGGCTTCTGCCCTCCCAACCGGCCAAGCCGCCCAAGGCGCCGCGCCGGGTGCTGGTGATCGGCGGCATCCACGGCGACGAGCTGTCGTCCACCTCGCTGGTGTTCCACTGGATCGCCCGGGCCCACCACGCCGCCGCCGGC
The DNA here is from genome assembly GCF_031412075.1 of Rhizobacter sp. GTDB lineage: Bacteria > Pseudomonadota > Gammaproteobacteria > Burkholderiales > Burkholderiaceae_C > Rhizobacter. Next base: position 5,396 of record NZ_JANOCG010000134.1, on the reverse strand, counting down.
ATCAACTGGCGCTTCCTGCCCGCACTCAACCCCGACGGCCTGATGCTGCCGCGCCCCAGCCGCGTCAACGCCAACGGGGTCGATCTCAACCGCAACTTCCCCACGCCTCGCTGGGCGAAAGAGGCGCCGGCCTACTGGGCACAGCGCACCAAGAAAGACCCGCGCCGCTACCCCGGGCGCACTGCGCTGTCGGAGCCCGAGAGCCGCTTTGTAGTGGAGACGATGGCCAGCTGGCAGCCCGACCTCATCGTGGCCGTGCACGCCCCCTACGGCGTGCTCGATTACGACGGCCCCCGCGAGCCACCCAAACGCCTGGGTCGCCTGGCGCTCGACCGGGTGGGCGTGTTCCCCGGCTCGCTCGGGCACTACGGCGGCCTGCACAAAGGGGTGCCCGTGGTCACCATCGAGCTGCCAAGCGCGATCCGCACACCCACCGACGCCGAGATGCGCGAGATGTGGTTCGACCTGCTGCGCTGGGTGGGAGAGCGGATGACGATCACCGAACGGTAGGCTGTCATCGAGGCACCCGAGACGTTCGTATCGCCTGTTTATGATCGCAAACGCCACAGTTCAGGAGCGGCAGATGGCCATCACCAAAGCACTCGTTTTCCATTTACTTTCTGCAGCGTGCGCGCTTGCCGTTGCAGCTGACGCACGTGAACGCGGTTTCATCAGCAAGGGCATGCAGGAGGGTGAAGTTTTGTTCAGGGTCGGTAAACCAGACCACGAAGCGTTGATCACTAACGCCAAAGGGCAACCTGAAGAGAAAAGCTGGACCTACTTCCCCCATGCCAGAGATCCCCAAACCCTCACGATCGTCACCTTGCGAGCCGGTGTCGTTGCCAGCATCGAGCGCAAGATCGCACGCTAGCGGAGCGAGCATGCCGTGCGAGACGGCAGGTCTCACGAACCCCAACCCCCATGTCGCAACGATCCACCCTTTCGCAAACAGTCGGTCTTGCAGGCTGGCTGGCCATCGTGTTCGTCACCGCCGCCATTGGCTCGGTCGCCTCCATCGAGGCCGGCACGTTCTACACCCAATTGACGCGGCCGACCTGGGCGCCACCCGTGTCCGCCTTTGGTCCCGTGTGGTCGGTTCTCTACCTGCTCATGGGCATTTCCGTCTGGTTGGTGTGGCGTGAGCAAGGTGCCCGCCAACTGAGAGCCGCGCTCACACTCTTCATGGCCCAGCTGTTCGCCAACGCACTCTGGTCCTGGTTGTTCTTCGCCTGGCACCAAGGCGCGTTCGCCTTCGCAGAGGTGCTGGTTCTTCTGGCTCTCATTGCGGCCACCATCGTGGTGTTCTGGCGCATCAGTCGTTTGGCTGGTGTTCTCATGCTTCCTTATCTCGCCTGGGTCTGCCTGGCATCCGCGCTCACGTGGTCGCTGTGGCAAAACAACCCAACGGTCTTGTAGCCAGCCTCCTTTTGTCCTCATGCGCATCTCACTGGAATCACCGAATCAGCCCGAGGTCTTGCAGCTCATCGATGAGCTCGATGCCTTCCAGAAACCGCTGTACCCCGCGGAAAGTCATCACGGCATCGACATCGCCGCCCTGTCCGCACCCCATGTGCTTTTTGCGGTGGCGCGCGATGCGCGGGGCCAAGCCGCAGCGTGTGGTGCCATCGTGCTCGAAGCCAGGTTCGGTGAAATCAAGCGCATGTACACCCGCCCTGAGAACCGAGGCCAAGGTCTTGCGCGAGACCTTCTCGGCTTTCTGGAGACCGAAGCCAGACAACGCGGCTGCTCGCTGTGTGTGCTGGAGACGGGGTACCTTCAAGCCGAAGCCATCTCTCTGTATGAACGCTGCGGCTACGAGCGCTGCGGCCCGTTCGGTGACTATGCCGAAGACCCGAACAGTGTCTTCATGCGCAAGAATGCCGGCTGATCACTCCATCGAGTGGTCCCCCTCATGTCAAGCGTTAGGCTTCGATTCCCTACCCATCACTTCTGAAGGAGTTTTCCCTTGAGCCTCAAGAATCATTTCGGCGTTTTCATCGCATCGGCAGCCCTCATGATCGCGGGCTGCGCCAGCACCACGCCGGGCGGCACGGCGCCCGTTGGAACCGCACCGGCTGCCGCGGTGACGGAAGTGCCCACGCTGAAAGTTGCCGTCGATTGCGGCAAATGCGAAGTGAAACCCACGATCCCGGGCCTCATCGTCGAGGGCTACAACGCAGCCGCAGCCAAGGCGGGCCACAAGGTGTCGGCGACCAAGGAAGCCAACCTTGTGATCAAGGAGTACACCGCACGCAACGACGCTGCACGCTTCCTGGCCGGTGCATTCGCTGGCAAAGACGAGATCAAGGCCGTCACCACCTACCAGGGAAAGACCCACGCCGTCGAAGACTACTACCGCAATGCCTGGCTCGGCATCGACGTTCTCGCGAAGAAAATCGGCGAGATGACCCACGCACAAATCAAGTAAGCGGGGTCCGTGCTCAGCTTTCGACCGCTCACGGCCGCTGACCAGGGGCAGCTGTGGAACTGGCTGCACATCGCGCTGTGGGACCCGCCGCCCGCGGGCCTGCGGCCGATCGAAGCGCTGCAGATTCCCGGCGTTCGCATCTACGCAGAGGCTTGGGGGCGACCAACCGATGTCGGCGTGGTCGCTCAAGTCGATGGGGTGGACGCGGGCGCGTGCTGGATGCGCTTGTTGCCGGTGGGTGTCGGCCTTGCGTCGGTGGATGCCGAGACACCGCAACTCGGCATCGCACTCTCGTCGCCGTACCAGCACCGAGGCCATGGGCGCCGGCTCATGCAGGCGGCACTGAAGGCCGCTGCGCAAGAAGGTTATGCCCGGGTCGCGTTGACCGTTCATCCGCAGAACCCGGCTCAGCGTGTGTATGAGGCTTGCGGCTTTCGCCAAGTCGAGGTCCGCAACGCCTACCACCTGATGGTGGCGGATGTGGTCTAGAGCCTGCTCACGCGGTTGACGCCAAACCGCGGGGTCATCGGCCGTGCGTCGGGCAGCGCGTCCCTAGAATCGCGCCCATGACCGCAGCTCCCCCACTCAGCCTGCAAGCCCGCTTCACCGCCTTGCACCGGCTGCTGGTGGTCACGCTGCTGGGTTTTGCCTCGGGGCTGCCGCTGGCGCTGACCGGCCAGGCCATGCAGGCCTGGCTGAGTGTCGAAGGGGTCGACATCGCGACCATCGGCTTTCTGAGCCTGGTCGGCCTGCCCTATACCTTCAAGTTCTTGTGGGCTCCGCTGATGGACCGCTTCGAGCTGCCCTGGCTCGGCCGGCGCCGTGGCTGGCTGGTGCTCACGCAGCTGGCGTTGGCAGCCGCCTTGTGGTGGATGTCGAGCACCTCGCCGACCGCGTCGATCCGGCTTTTTGCGCTGCTGGCGGTGCTGGTGGCTTTCATCTCGGCCTCGCAAGACGTGGTGGTCGACGCCTACCGCACCGACTTGCTGCCGGCGCGCGAGCGTGGCCTGGGCGCCTCCACCAGCGTGCTGGGCTACCGGCTGGCGATGATTCTCTCGGGTGGCATCGCCTTCATCTGGGTCGACCCCAACCAGGGCGGCGGCTGGTCGTGGCCCGAGGTGTACCGCTTCATGGCCGGCCTGATGGTGGCGGCGGCGGTGTTGTCGGCCCTGTTGCTGCCGCGGCTGCCCGAAGAGTTGCGCCCAACCAGTGCGGCGCGCAACGACCTGCTCGGTTTTCTGGCCGTGGTGCTGGCGGTGGCGCTGGGCGTGGTGTTGAGCGACCGTTACGGCCCGCCGATGGCGCGTGCGCTGCTCGCGCCCTTTTGGGAAGGCAGCCCTTTTTCCGCCGACCTGCAGAGCAAATGGACTTCGCTGCTGGCCTTGTTGCTGGGTGTCGCCTTCACGCTGCCGCTGGCGGCCTGGGTGGCGAAGGCGGCGCGTTTCGAAACCCTGGTGGGCGGATTGCGCAGCTACTTCAGCCAGAGCGGCGCGGGCGCTTTTCTGGCGTTCATCGTGCTCTACAAGCTGGGCGACGCGTTTGCCGGCTCGCTGATGACGCCCTTCCTGCTGAAGACCATGTTGTTCAGCCAGGCCGAGGTGGGCGTGGTCAACAAGCTGATCGGCTTGTGGCTCACCATCGGCGGCGCGCTGCTCGGCGGAGCACTGATGTTCAAGTTGGGCTTGTGGCGCTCGCTGATGCTGTTTGGTGTGCTGCAGATGGCCAGCAACCTCGGCTTCTGGTGGCTGGCGATGCACGGCAAGGGGCTGATGCCCGGCCTCGTGATCCCGGCCTTCGACTGGGGCTTCGTCAAGCTCGCGCAGGCCACGCCGGTCGACGGCGGCTTGTTGATGGTGATCGCGGCCGAGAACCTCAGCGGGGGCATGGGCACCGCCGCGTTTGTCGCCTTCTTGATGAGCCTGTGCAACCAGCGTTTCACCGCCACCCAGTACGCGCTGTTGTCGGCTTTTGCGTCGGTGGGCCGGGTGTGGGTCGGGCCGCTGGCCGGGGTGATGGCCGAGACCATCGGCTGGCCGAGCTTTTTTATCGCATCCACTGTGCTGGCCGTGCCGGCGCTGCTGATGTTGTGGTGGCTGCGCGAGCCGGTGCGCTCGCTTGAGGTCGATCCGAACGCCCCCAGGTTCGACGATTGATGTCGTTGATTGCTGTCGAAGTCCTAACCGAGCGGAACAAGCCAGCTCTCCTGAAGTCAGACCCGCCATGACCCCCCTGCACACACCCTTCACCTGCCACTGCCCGCTGCACTCGCGCCGCCTGTTCACGACCGTGCTTTTGGGCGGTGGCGCGCTGCTGGCCCTGCCCGCACTGGCGCGAGAAGGCGTCGACGTGGGGAAGCAATCGGTGTTCACCCAGGCCATCTCGGCGCAGCAGGTCGAGGCCATGGCCCAGCAGAACTATGTCGACATGAAACGCCAGGCCAGCGCCAAGGGCGCCCTGGTGCGCGACGACGACCCGCAGCTGATCCGCCTGCGAACCATCGCCAAGCGCCTGGTGCCGTTCAGCTACGAGTGGAATCCTCGGGCCCGCGGGTGGACGTGGGAGGTCAGCCTGATCGGCTCCGACCAGATCAACGCGTTTTGCATGCCTGGCGGCAAGATCGCCTTCTACACCGGCATCTTGCAGAAGCTGCAGCTCACCGACGACGAGGTGGCCATGATCATGGGCCACGAGATCGCCCACGCGCTGCGTGAACACGCACGCGAACGCATGGGCAAGACGATGGCCACCCGCGGCGGCATCGAGATCGCGGCGGCCATCTTCGGCCTGGGCAACGCCGGCCGGCTGGCGGCCGACATGGGTGGCCAGCTGCTCTCGCTCAAATTTGGCCGGCAAGACGAGTCGGAGGCCGACCTGGTCGGCATGGAGCTCGCTGCCCGTGGGGGTTACGACCCACGCGCTGGTGTGAGCCTGTGGAACAAGATGGCCGTCGCCAGCAAGGGCGCGCCAC
>NZ_JANOCG010000133.1:0-2224 GCF_031412075.1 Rhizobacter sp. | reverse complement strand
GTCGAACACATCGCCGAGCGGGTGATGGTGATGTACCTGGGCCGCGTGGTCGAATTCGCGCCCAAGGCCGCGCTGTTCGCGCAGCCGCTGCACCCCTACACCCGCGCGCTGCTGTCGGCCACGCCCAGCATCGACCCGGCGCGCCGCGCCCACAAGATCCGCATCGTGGGTGAGTTGCCGTCACCGCTCAACCCGCCCTCGGGCTGTGCCTTTCACAAGCGCTGCCCTTATGCGCAGACGCGTTGCAGTGAAGAGGTGCCGCAGCTGCGCATGGTCGACCGGCGCGAAGTGGCATGCCATTACGCCGAAGCGGTCGCTGACGGTGGTGCTATACAGCGGGCATGAACAAGGCCTTCACCAAGGAACCCGAAGGGGACGACGATGACCAGGAAGGGGTCGTTGCTTCTGCCATCCCGCCCGGAACACGCAACTACCTCACCCCCGAGGGTTATAAGCGCCTGCGCGAAGAGCTGATGACCTTGCTCGACGTGGAGCGGCCCAAGATCGTCGAGGTGGTCTCCTGGGCGGCCAAGAACGGCGACCGTTCTGAGAATGGCGACTACCTCTACGGCAAGAAGCGCCTGCGTGAGATCGACCGCCGCATTCGTTTTCTGACCAAGCGCCTCGACATTGCCGAGGTGGCCGACCCCTCGGTCCACCATGGCAGCGATCAGGTGTTTTTCGGGGCCACTGTGACCTACGAAAACTCGCGCGGTGAAGAGCGCACCATCACCATCAAGGGCATCGACGAGGTCGACAACCTGCAGGGCGAGGTGAGCTGGATCTCGCCGATCGCGCGGGCCTTGCTGAAGGCGCGGGTTGGCGATGAGGTGTCGCTGATGACGCCGGGTGGGCTGGAGCGGCTGGAGGTGGTCGATGTGACCTACCCCTCGCCGAGCCCTAAGGCTTGACGCGGACGACGCGCAACACCGCGGGTGCACGGCGCAAGGTGCGCATCACATCGGCCAGGTGCAAACGATCGCGCACGGTGACCAGCAGCCGCAGCTCGGTGGTTTCGGAGGCGGGCTCGTCGTCCATATCGATGTGGGTGATGTCGGCTTCGGCCGAACTCACCGCCGAAGCCACCTGGGCCAGCACACCCTTGCCGTTTTTCAACAGAAGCGTGACGCCGGTTTCGAAGGCGCGGGACGGTTCTTCGGCCCAATCGACGGTGATCCAGCGCTCGCTGTCGCGCTCGAACAGGCGCTTGCCGACGCTGCACTCGGCGGTGTGCACCAGCAGGCCTTCACCGCGGCCGAGGTAGCCCACGATGTCGTCACCCGGAATGGGCCGGCAACAGGGCGCCATCTGCACCGAGGCGCCTTCGGTGCCGTCGATCACCACCAGGCCCTGCGTTGGCGTGGCGTCGTCCTCGGCGGCATAGCGGCCCATGGTGAGCGTGAGGGCGTCGGGCTTGGCGCCGCGCTCCAGCATCAGCTGCGCCAGGCGCTTGGCCACGATGATGGCGATCTTGCGGCCGAGGCCGATGTCGGTGAGCAGGTCGGCGCGGGAGCGGTTGCCGCTCCATTTGGTGAGCGCATGCCAATAGGCAACGGCCGCAGCGTCGTTCGGGTCGCTGTCGGGGAGCGTCAGGCCTTCGGCGCGCAGGGCCTGGGCCAGCAGCTTTTCGCCGAGCTGCTGCGACTCTTCCTGCTCCATGTTCTTGAGGTAATGGCGGATCTTCGAGCGCGCCCGACCGGTGCGCACGAAGTTGAGCCAGCCCGGGTTGGGCCGCGCGCCCGGCGCCGTGACCACCTCGACCACGTCTCCGCTGCGCAGCTCGGTGCGCAAGGCCACCGGGTCGCCATTGACCTTGGCCGCCACACAGTGGTCACCCACGTCGGAGTGGATGGCGTAGGCAAAGTCGACCGGCGTGGCACCGCGGGGAAGCGCCATGATCTTCGACTTGGGCGTGAACACGTAAACCGCGTCGGGGAAGAGGTCGATCTTCACGTGCTCGAGAAACTCGCTCGCATCGCGCGTTTCGTCCTGGATGTCGACCAGCGATTGCAACCACAGCGCGCCCAGGCGCTGCGCGTCCTGCGCCTGGCCTTTGGTGCCCACCTTGTACATCCAGTGCGCTGCAATGCCTTTTTCAGCACCGCGTGCATGGGGTCGGTGCGGATCTGGAACTCCACCGCCGTGCCCAGCGGGCTCACCAGCGTGGTGTGCAACGACTGGTAGCCGTTGGCCTTGGGGATGGCGATGTAATCCTTGAAGCGGC
>NZ_JANOCG010000132.1:0-11369 GCF_031412075.1 Rhizobacter sp. | reverse complement strand
GCGAAAGCCCTCGGCCGCGAGCCGTTCGAACTCGTGCCAGCCCATGCCCTCGATCAGCGCCGCGCCCGCCGGCAGCGCGGCCGCCACCGCAGGCTCACGCCGCACACGCCAGCCGGCCACCCGCGCTGACAGCCGCTTCAGAATGCCCCACGCCCGCGCTGTTGCCATTGCCCTGGTACTTACCCGCCGTGACTCTGCCCGCGAGGCTACCCGAGGCCCGGCACGCCCACAATGCGGTGAGGCCCGGGGCGCCCGCGCGTGGCAGCGTGATGAAATGCCCTTGGCCGATTCGGTTCACCCTGAATGCACGCCGCGATGGATGAACGCACGCCTCCCGCCCATGCGCACCTCTTTGCCGATCCGCTCGCGACTGACCTTGCTGGTGCTGGCCACCGCCTTGCCCCTGGTCGCCCTGCTCGCCTACAACGGCGCCCGACAAACCGAACACGAAACCCATCGCGCCCGTGCCGAAGCCTTGCGCGCCGCCCGTGCTGCCGCCGTCGAGACCGAGAACCTGTTGCACAGCGCCCAGCGGCTGCTCGTCCAACTGGCGCAACGGCCCGGTGTGAACGGGCTCGACCCGCAACAGTGCGACCCGATCTTCGCGAGCTTTCGCGACCTCTTCCCGATCTACACCAACCTGATTTCGGTGCGCCGCGACGGCGACCGCGTCTGCAGCGCCATCGAGCCCGCGCCGGGCACGCCCCCGCGTGTCAGCGCGGGGCTGCCGCTGGCAGAAACCCTGCGCGACAACCGCTTCAGCGTCGGCCAGGTCAGCCGTGGTGTGTTCACCAAACGTTGGGTGCTGCTGGTCGCGCTGCCGCTGCCAGCGCGTCCCGATGCCGAAGGCCGCATGGCACCGCCAGGCGTCATCGCGCTGGCCATCGACCTGGCCGGCGTGCGCCTGGCGCCGGGCCCGGGCGAGCTGCCGCCGCAGGCGCTGGCGCACATCGTCGACGCACGCGGCTCGGTCATCGCCAGCAGCCTGGCACCCGAACAATGGATCGGCCAGAGCCTGGCCCACCTGCCCTGGTTCAAGGAGCTGGTGCCGGGGCCAGGCCGCTCCGGGCAGTCGGCTGACCACGCCGGCGTGCAGCGCATCTTCGGCGTGGCGCCGATCCAGGGCACGGCCTGGCACGCCGCGGTGGGCATCCCGGTGGACCTGGTGTACGGGCCGGTGCGCGAGCGCACGCTGTTCAATACCGTGTCGGCGCTGTTGGCGGTGCTGCTGGCGGCGATGCTGGCCTATGTCGTGGCGCGCCGCACGGCGTCGCCGGTGGAGGCCGTGGCCGCCGCGGCCAGGCGCGCCTCGGTCGACCACAGCGTGCAGGCGCTGCAGGGCGTCTCGCTGGCCGGCGCACCCCGCGAGGTGCAGGCGCTGGCCGAAGATTTCCGCGCCATGCTGGCCGCTCGCGCGAGCGCCGAGCAGGCCTTGCGCGACAGCGAAGAAAGCCTCGCCACCACCTTGCATTCGATTGGCGACGCCGTGATCGCCACCGACGCCGCCGGGCGCATCACGCGCATCAACACCGCCGCCGAGCGCCTCACCGGCTGGGCTGCGCCAGAGGCCCTCGGCCGGCCGCTGGCCGAGGTGTTTCGCATCGTCAACCACGAAACCCGTGAAAACGCTGGCGACCCGGTGCAGCGGGTCTTGACCCACGGCGACGTGGTGGGCCTGAGCAACGACACCGCACTGCTGTCGCGCGACGGCCGCGAGTACCAGATCTCCGAAAGCGCCGCGCCCATCCGCGACGCCCAGGGCCGCATCACCGGCGTGGTGCTGGTGTTCAGCGACGTGAGCGAGCCCTACCGTGTGCAGCAAGCACTCGCGGCGCGCGAAGAGCGCCTGCGCAGCACCGGCGAGCTGGCCCGGGTGGCCGGCTGGGAGCTCGACATCCTCTCGCAGACGACCACCACCTCCGATGAGATGTGCCAGCTGCTCGAGGTGCCACCGGGCACCCATTTCACGCTGGAACAAGGCTGGGCCTTCTTGCGGCCCAGCGCACGCACGCAGGTCGACGCCGCCTTGCACGAGGCGACCACACGCGGCACCCCCTGGGACATCGAGCTGCCCATGGTCAGCGCTCAAGGGCGCGACATGTGGGTGCGCTCGCGCGGGCGGGTGCTCATGCGCAACGGCCAGCCGTCGCGTGTGCTCGGCGTCATCCAAGACATCACCGACCTGCGCGAGTCGCAGGAAAAAGTGCGCCAGAGCGAGGGCCTGCTGCGCATCGCCAGCAAGATGGTGCGCATGGGCGCCTGGGTGGTGACGCTGCGCGACCGCAAGATGGTGTGGTCGGACGAAGCCTGCGCCATCCATGAGGTGCCGCCCGGCACCACCCCCAGCCTGGCAGACGCCTCGCAGCACCACGCGCCCGAGTTCCGCGAGGCGTTGCGCACCGCCTTCGAGGCCTGTGTGCGCCACGGCACGCCCTACGACCTGGAAATGCAGATCGTCACCGCCACCGGCAAGCGGGTGTGGGTGCGGGTGCTCGGCGAAGCGGTGCGCAACAGCCAGGGCAAGATCTCGCGCGTGCACGGCGCCATCCTGGACATCAGCGAAACACGACTGGCCCGGCTCGAGCTCGAGAACCACCGCCATCACCTGCAGATGCTGGTGGCCGAGCGCACCGCCGACCTGGAGAGCGCACGCAACGCCGCCGAGACGGCCAACCGCGCCAAGAGCGCTTTCCTGGCCAACATGAGCCACGAGATCCGCACGCCGATGAACGCCATCATCGGCCTCACCCACCTTCTGCAACGCGACCTGCCCGATGCCCATGCCCAGGAGCAGTTGGACAAGGTGGCTGCGGCAGCGCACCACCTGATGGGCATCATCAACGACATCCTGGACCTTTCCAAGATCGAGGCCGACCGGCTCGAGCTCGAAGACCGTGAGTTCAGGCCTCGCACGGTGATCGCCAGCGCATTGGGCATGCTGCGCGAGCGCGCCGAATCCAAGGGCCTGGCGCTGCAGCCCGAGATCTCGCCCAGCCTGCCCGAGCGGCTGCGCGGCGACCCGCTGCGGCTGGAGCAGATCCTGCTCAACTTCATCGGCAACGCGATCAAGTTCTCGGAGCACGGCACCATCAAGCTGCGCGCGCGTGTGGCCCAGTCGGCGAGCAACGCGGTGATGCTGCACATCGAGGTGCAAGACCACGGCATCGGCATCAGCCCCGAACAGCAGGCGCGGCTGTTCCAGTCGTTTTCACAGGCCGACGACTCCACCTCGCGCAAGTACGGCGGCACCGGCCTCGGCCTGGTGATCGCCAAACGGCTGGCCGGCCTGATGGGCGGCAACGTGGGCGTGCGCAGCGCCCCCGGGGTGGGCAGCACCTTCTGGATGACCGCGCGCCTGGCCACCGTGAGCCAGGGGGTGGCCGATGACATCCACAGCGTGCCGTTGCGCGTGCCCGAAGACAGCATCATCGCGCGCCACGCCGGCGCACGCGTGCTGCTGGTCGACGACGACCCCGTCAACCAGGAGGTCACGCTCGCCCTGCTGCGCCGCCTGCGGCTGGCCGTCGACGTGGTGAGCGACGGCCAGCAGGCGTTGGAGCGGGTGCGCACCGAGGCTTATGCGCTGGTGCTGATGGACGTGCAGATGCCGGTGATGGACGGCCTGGAAGCCACCCGCGCCATCCGCCGCCTGCCAGGGCGCGAGAGCCTGCCCATCCTCGCGATGACGGCCAACGCCTATGCCGAAGACCGCCACGAATGCCTGGCCGCCGGCATGAACGACCACATCACCAAGCCGGTGGCGCCGAGCCGCCTCTACGCCTGCTTGTTGCGCTGGCTCGATGCCGGCGCGGTGGCGCGGCCTGAGCCGGGCTCGAACGCCTAAAGCTGGCCCACGCAGCCCGGCGCGCCACAGCGGCAGCGCAGCCGGCCCTGATGGTGCGTTTCGCCGTAGTTCACGGTGATCTCTTCGCCCAACGCCACATCACGCATCGCATAAAACTCGACCCGCCCCTGGCGCACCCGCAGGCTTGCGTTCGGCCGGCACGAGTGGTTGGCAAAACGCAGCGGGTCGAGCGAGCCGGTGGCGTCGATCGCGCGCCGCTCGGACACCGCAATGATCATGATGCGGGCCTGGCCCCGGGCGCGCCGTTGGGCCTCTTGAAGGCTGATGGCTTCGCCTCTGATCTCGCCGATCTTGCGCCGCTGCGCGATGGCCTCGCCTGCAAATGCGCCCTGCCCGTCGATGGGGCTGGCGCGCACCTCGACCACAAACTTTTGCGGCCCCGCACGCACCGACACGGCCGCTTCTGGCGGCTCGGGAGCGGGCGGCAGCGAGACGAGTCGAGGCATGAAGCGATTGTGGCGTCAAGCCAGGCCGTGGCCGCAATCGGCGCACAAAGTCACGCCGGCACCGACTCGTCTCTGAACTGGGCCGCAGAGGGCTGGCTTATCCATACATGTCGCGGCGAAGCAGCCGATAGCCTAGGCATCAGATGATTTGCAAGGGAACACAGCATGAACCGCACCCACACACAAGCCGCTCACCCGCTCGCGCCCCGCTACCCGGTCGGCGCGCCCACGGACACGATCGAGTGGGAAGAAATGCCCTCGCTCGTTGCGCCCCGCCTGGTGCCGATGACCGCGCAGCCGATGCTGCGCACCCAGGTCAGCGACTTCAACACCGCCTGGGGCGTGACCATGCCCGCCCACCTCGACACCACCCCACAGGCCACGCCGTACCGCGAAACGATTCGCGGCCTGGTCACGCGCGAGATGAACGAGCCTGACGTCTTCAAACAATTCTTCGGCTGAAATGTCTGCCCCCACGTCGCTGCGCTCCTGCCCCCCGAGGGGTCGCAGCCCGGCTTCGGGCGGCCGAGCGCCGGGCTGACCACTCCGCTCACCGCATCCACAGCGCAACGCCCAACAGCCCGCCCGCCAACCACAGGCTCGTCACCAGCATCAGCAGCGCCGGCCGCCACCCGGCGCGCGCCAGGTGGGTGAACGACGTTTTCATGCCCAACCCCGCCACGCCGAGCATCAGGCAGGCGCGTGAAGCCTGGTTCAAGCCAGTCTGAACCGGCCCCAGCACACCCAGTGAGTTGAGCGCCGCCAGCGCCACAAACAGCCACAGGAAACCCGGCACCGACCCACCCAGCCGCTGCACCAGCGGCCGCGGTGCCACCCCACCCGTTGCGCGGCACGCCAGTGACACCCCCAGCACCACCAGCACCAGCAGGCTGACGCGAAACAGCTTGACCACCGAGGCCGCATCTCCCGCTTCGGCGCCCAGCGTGTAGCCGGCCACGATCACTTGCGCCACGTCGTGGATGCTGCCGCCGATGAACAGCCCGGCGAGCGCGGGTGGCAGCGCCAAGGCGCGGGCCACCAAGGGGTAGAACACCATCGCCAGCGTCGACAACAGGGTGGCCATCACCACCACCACCAGGGCATGGCGCTCGGGGTGTTTGTCGCGCGGCATCACGGCCGCGATGGCCAGCGCCGCCGACGCGCCGCAGATGGCGGTGGCGCCACCCGCCAGCACGCCCAGCACCCACGGCAGCCGCAGCCAGCGCGACATCAGCCAGCCGCACAAGAGCGTGCTCGCCACCGCCGCCACCACCACCGCCGCCGTGACCCAGCCAAGGCCGGCGATCTGCTCCAGCGTGATGCGCGCGCCCAGCAGGCCCACGCCCAGGCGCAACAGACTGCGGCTGCAGAAGTCGATGCCGGGTGCGGTGCGCGCCTCGGCGCTCTGGTAGTGAAACGCGGTGCCGAACAACAACGCGTACAACATCGGCGGGCCGTTGTGCAGCGCCGCCACAAAACTGGCGGCCAGCGCGATCAGCACGCACGTGGCAGTGCCGGCCGCATGACGCCTCACCGCCTGGGCGCTGGCCCAGGCGATGTCGGCGGCGGCAAACATGGCCGGGCTTTACTTCTCGACGAAAGCGCGTTCGATGACGAAGTGACCGGGGTGGCTCATGTTGCCCTCGGTCATGCCCGCCTTGTCGAACAGGGCGCGTGTATCGCGCAGCATCTCGGGGCTGCCGCACAGCATGAAGCGGTCGTCTTGCTTTGACATGGGCGGCAGGCCGATGTCGTGGAACAGCTTGCCGGTTTCCATCAGCGTGGGAATGCGCCCCTGGTTGCGAAAGGCCTCGCGCGTGACGGTGGGGTAATAGATCAGCTTGGCCGCAGCCTGCTCGCCGAAGTATTCGTTCTTCGGCAGCTCTTGCGTGATGACCTTGTCGTAGGCCAGCTCGCCGACCTGGCGGCAGCCGTGAATCAAGACGACCTTTTCGTACAGCTCGTACACCTCGGGGTCGCGAATCATCGCCATGAAAGGCGCCAGCCCGGTGCCGGTGGAGAGCAGGTACAGGTTCTTGCCGGGCAGCAGGTTTTGTGTCAGCAGCGTGCCCGAGGCCTTGCGGCCGATCATGATCGTGTCGCCCACCTGGATGTGCTGCAGGCGCGAGGTGAGCGGGCCGTCTTGCACCTTGATGCTGAGGAACTCGAGCGTCTCATCCCAGTGCGGGCTGACCACGCTGTAGGCGCGCAGCAGCGGCTTGCCATCGACCATCAGGCCGATCATCGTGAACTGGCCGCTCTGGAAGCGAAAGCCCGGGTCACGGGTGCAGGTGAACGAGAACTGGCGGTCGGTCCAGTGGTGGATCGACAGAACCTTGGATTCGAAGAGATTGCTCATGACAGGTGTTCCGACGGCAAGTGCGTTGCCAGCTCGCGCAAGTAGGGCCAGGGATAGATGCCGCGGTCATGTCCGTCGCTGAAGGCGAGCTGCAGCCCGACGTCCCCGATCGGGTGGAGGGCGGTGAGAGCGATGCCCTCGGCTGGCTGCTGCGGACGACCTTGGCGGCGCTGGTGCTCGCAGCCTGCGCACTTGCAGGCGGCACGCAGCTGCGCCACCCCCAATTGTGCCCGCAAGCCGTCGGCCCAGCCGATCTCCAGCCTCCCCGTGACTTGATGGTGCACGACTTCCTGCACATCAGCATCAAGCAGACCCACCTCAGACCACCCCGGCCATGCCCTGCGGGCCGATCTCGGTGCACAGGCCCGACAACCCGCCTTCACCCAGCTCGCCGCCCATCGCGGCCAGGCTTTCCTCGCGGATCAGGCCCTTGATCTGCCGCACCAGGGCCGCGAACTCCGGGGTTTCGGCCATCTCGGGCGTGCGCGGGCGGGGCAGCGGCACGGCCAGCTCGGCCTTGATGCGCCCGGGCCGGGCCGTCATCACGTAGATGCGGTCGGAAAGAAACACCGCCTCGTCGATGTCGTGCGTGATGAAGAGCACCGAGATGCGCAGGCGCTGCCACATGTTGGTCAGGATCTCCTGCATCACCACGCGGGTTTGCGAGTCGAGCGCGCCAAAGGGCTCGTCCATCAACAAGACCTGCGGGCTGGTGGCGAGCGCACGCACGATGCCCACACGCTGCTTCATGCCGCCCGACAGTTGATCGGGGTAGTGGTTCTCGAAGGCCAGCAGCCCGGCCAGCCCCAGCAGCGTGCGCGCCTGCGTTTCGCACTCGCTGCGCGAGCTGCCCTTCATCTTGAGCCCGAACTCCACGTTCTTGCGCACTGTCATCCAGGGAAAAAGCGAGTACTGCTGGAACACCACGCCGCGGTCGGAGCCGGGGCCGGTGATGGGCGCGCCGTCGAGCATCACCTGCCCGGCGCTCGGCTTCAAGAAGCCTGCCACCACATTGAGCAGGGTCGACTTGCCGCAGCCCGAGGGCCCGATCAGCGAGACGAACTCACCCGGGCGCACATGGATCGAGGCACTCTTGACTGCCTCGACCTCACCGCCCTTGACGTTGAAGCGAATAGCGAGGTCGCGCACATCGACGCGGCCCTGTGACGCGACGGCATTCATGTGCGCACCCCATTCGACGAGTACGCCTGCCACGGCATCGCCGCCTTGGCCAGCAGCCTGATCGCCCCACTGCACAACAAGCCCAGCACGCCGATGGTGATCATGCCGAGCGCGATCTCGGCGTAGCTGATCAGCGAATAGGCTTCCCAGGTGAAGTAGCCGATGCCGAACTGCCCCGAGATCATCTCGGCCGCGATCAGCGAGACCCAGGCCACACCCATGCCCACCGCCAGGCCGGTGAAGATGTGCGGCATGGCACCCGGCAGCACCACGTGGCGCAGCAGGCTGGGCTCGCTCGCCCCCAGCGTGCGGGCAGCGCGCAGCAGCACCGGGTCGAGGCTTTCCACCCCATGCACCGTGTTGAGCAGGATGGGGAAAAACGCCCCGAGGAAGGTGATGAAGACGATGCTCACCTCGTTGCTCGGCCACAGCATGATCGACATCGGCACCCAGGCAATCGCCGGGATCGGGCGAAACACCTCCATCGCCGGCAACGTGAGCCCACGCACCCAGCGGTAGCGCCCAATCAGCACACCCAGGCCCACCCCCAACAGTGTGGCCACCGCAAACCCGAGCAGGATGCGGCGCACGCTGATGCCGATGTTGGTGACGAACTTGGCCGACTCGTTGACCTCGACCACCTTCTCGAACACTTGCGCCGGTGTGGGGATGTTGTTGAAGCGCACGTAGAAATCGAGCTTGTATTGCGTGGCCAGCTGCCAGAACAAGAGCACGCTGCCAATCGACACCACCGCCATCGCCCACAAGCCGAGGCGGCCTTGCCAGAAGCGCGGCCACAGCCCCGGTGACTTGGCAGCCGCCAGCGGCAAAGGCAGCGGCGTGACGCTCGCGCCGATGTGCGACGCGGCCGGCCCCGCGCGCGGGCCTGCATCCTCGCGTGGCGCCACGAAGTCTTCAACCCGCTGGATGGCTGCCATGGTTCACTTCCCTGCCGTGGTCACGGCCACCGGCGGCACCGCCTGCCCCAGCGCTTCGGCATAGGTGGCGAGCTTGCCGCTGGTCTTGGCGGCGTGGGCTTCGGCATCTTTCTTCAGCAGGAAGGGCACCGCCACCGGGCTCTTGGGGTTGCTCGCATCGAGCGCGTAGAAGGCCTTGTCGGCAAACAGCTTGATGCCCAGCTCCTTGTCGTAGAGATAAGCCACGGTCACCTTTTTGCCCTGGGCTTCGTACTGCCGCACACCGGCGAGCAGGCAGGCCGGCGAACTCATCGGTACGATTTCGCCACTGGCCAGCCAGATCTCGCCGGCTTCCTTCGGACGGGTGACCTGCGTCTTGCAGACCGGGTCACGCCCGCTCACGTCGTAGTTGGCGAGCGTCTGCTTCTGCGCTTCGTAGTCTTGCCCGCGCTGCTTGAAGGCTTCACGCACATAGGTTTCGTTGACCCAGGCCGCCACGTCGAACTCTTTCACACGACCCAGCTTCGAAAGCACACCATGCGCCGTCTTGATGGTCTCGACCCAGCGCGGCTTGATGCTCGGGTCGAGCGTGTGGATGCCCCCCGGGCCCAGGAAGACGTACACCACCTCTTTCTCGATCTTGGTCCACTCCTCGACCTTCTGCGCGGCGAGCTTGGGGTCTTTGCGCACCCAGTCGTTGGCTTCCATCAGCGCGCGGATGTAGGCCACCACCGCCTCGGGGTACTTGTCGGCAAAGTCCTTTCTCACCACCACGCCGTGGAAGGTGGGCACCTTGGTCTGCGCGCCGTCGAAGATCTTGCGGGCGAAGCCGCGGTAGGGCAGCAGGTCGGCGAAGGGCACGAAGTCGCCGTGGCCGTCGATCTTCTTTTCCTGCAGGTTGGTGGTGCCGACCTCGGGGCTCTGGCTCACCAGGTTCCAGAAGTCGTTGGGCCAGCCGCGCTCCTGCATGGCCTGCAACATCATGCCGTGCGCCGCCGAGCCGAAGGGCACCGACACCGTCTTGCCCTTCAGGTCGGCCAGCTCGTAGTAGGGGCTGTCCTTGTGCACCACCACGCCATTGCCCGAGCCGAAGGCGTTGTAGGCGATGACGGCGATGAGCTGCGTCTCGTTGCCCTTGTTCTGCTGGCCGGTGGCGCCGTTCACCAAGAGCGGGTAGTCGCCCATCATGCCGATCTGCAGCTTGTTGGCGATCATGCCGTTGGTGACCGGCGGGCCCGAGGTGAAGTTCTGCCAGTCGAGCTTCCACTCGATGTGGGCGTACTTGCCGGTCTTGGGCAGGTACTTCTCCAGCAGCTTCATCTCCTTCAGCACGATGCCGCCGGTGACGGTGTTGGTGGTGGTGTTCTGCGTGCCGATGCCGATGGTCACCACATCTTTGGCGGCCGCAGGGGTGGAGCAGATCAGCGCCGAGGCGCAAGCAAACGAGAGAAGAACAATCGAGCGCATCTCAATCTCCTGGTCGATCACATCACGTTCACAAAGCCACTGCGCAAGATCGGTGCCTGCGCAGAGACTTCACCTCTGTCTCCTGGGCCGGCTCAAGCGCTTTCGCGCAGCAGGCCTCTCTTGTTGGGCTTGTCGGCCCACTCGCCGGCATCGGGCAGCGGCTCGTTGGCCGCGGTGATCAGCGGCCACTGGGCGGCGAGGCGCTTGTTGAGCTCGATGTATTCCATCTGCTCGGGCTTCAGGTCTTTTTCGTCGACGATGGCTTCGACCGGGCATTCGGGCACGCACACACCGCAATCGATGCAGGCCACCGGGTCGATCACCAGGAAGTTGGGGCCTTCGTGAAAGCACTCGACGGGGCAGACCGACACACAGTCGGTGTATTTGCAGCGGATGCAGTTTTCGGTGACGACGAAGCTCATGGCTCAAGGCTCCCAAGGCGATGCTTCGATTCACTCCGTTCGCCCTGAGCTTGTCGAAGGGCCCTTCGATAGGGCTCAGGGCAGGCTTCGACAGGCTCAGCCCGAACGGAGCGGGGCGGTGCAGCGGGTATCAACACCGTCATGTGTCTCTCACCATCTGGATGCTGGTGAGCGCCAGCTTGGCAAGCTTGCGCACATCGGGGTCGCTGTCGTGCAGCGCGCGTTCCAGCGGCGTGATGCCGCGCGGGTCGCCCACCTCACCCAACGCGATCACCGCCTCCTTGCGCAGGTTGCTCACCGGGTGGCTCAACGCTTCGGCGAGTGCGGCGACGCCATCGCGCGCGCGCAGCTTGCCCAGGCTGCGCGCGGCCTTCACGCGCACCTGCCAATACTCGTCTTCCATCGCGCGCACGAGGTGGGGCACACCGAGCGACGAGCCGGTCTTGGCGAAGGTGGTGGCGGCTTCTTCGCGCACCTGCCACACCGAGTCGGCGAGCGCGCGGCTCAAGGCCGGGTGCACGCTCACGTCGGCGCTGTCGTTCGCGTAACTCAGGGCGCCAACGGCCACGCGGCGCACTTCGGGGTCGGTGTCGTGCGCGGCGATCTGCGTCAGCGAAGCGATCGCCTGCGGCTTCTTCAGGTAGCCCAGCACGCTGACCGCGGCGCGGCGCACGCGGGCGTCGGTGTGCTGCAGGGCCTGCACCGCCGGCT
>NZ_JANOCG010000131.1:0-11730 GCF_031412075.1 Rhizobacter sp. | reverse complement strand
GGGTTCATCGTCGCGCGCTACGGCATGCCGCACGCGCCGCCGATCACCTTTCTCAGCATCCGTTATGCCTTGTCGCTGCTGTGCTTTGGTGTGTGGATTGCCTTGGCGCGCGCGGAGTGGCCCAAGACGCGGGCGCAATGGCTGCACCTGGGTGTGTGTGGTGTGCTGATGCACGCCGGTTACCTCGGCGGTGTGTGGACCGCCGTCAAGGCGGGCATGGGCGCCGGCACGGTGGCTTTGCTGGTCGGGCTGCAACCGGTGCTGACGGCCGTGTGGCTCAGCCAGGTTCAGCAGTCGCAGGCTCCGAGCACGTCGCGTCGCCAGTGGCTTGGCTTGTTGCTGGGCTTGGCGGGCCTGGTGCTCGTCGTATGGCGCAAGCTCGGTGCGGGTGAGTTGAGCGCGTGGAATCTGTCGCTCGCAGCGCTTGCCTTGTTGGCGATCACGGCCGGCACGCTCTATCAGAAGCGTTTCGTCAGACCGTGTGATGTGCGAACTGCGAACACGGTTCAGTTGCTCGCAGCACTCGTGGTGAGCTTGCCGATTGCGTTGTTGGAATCTGAGCAGGTGGTGTTGCACCCGCACTTCCTTGGTGCCATGGTGTGGTCGGTGATCGGTCTCACCTTGGGTGGCAGCTCATTGCTGTACCTCTTGATTCAGCGCGGTGCAGCAACGCAGGTCACGAGCCTGTTGTACCTCGTGCCGCCGAGCACGGCGCTCATGGCCTGGCTGCTTTTCAACGAACCCCTGACCCCCGTCATGCTGTTCGGCATGGCCCTCACCGCGTTGGGCGTGTCGATGGTGGTGCGCACTGAGGGAAAGCCCCAGCCCGCAACCGCATGAGCCTTTGAAGTAGGCGCGGCACCGTGGCTTGTCAAGCGTGGAAGCATGTGGCGCAGCGTGCCGAGGATGCAGTCGATTACGCATAGAATCCGCTTCCGCGCTTGACACTGGGTGTGCCTGCGGCTGTAATCGTTTGAGCCGTGAAGCCACTCGTTCATTGAACATTGGCGCGGCACAGATCATCCACCCAGAATCTTTCGATGCACCTTTTTGAGGGGGTACCTTCGTGAACAAATCCGAATTGATTGAACACATTGCCAAGCAGGCTGACATTTCCAAAGCAGCTGCCACGCGCGCGCTGGAAGCCCTGATCGGCGGTGTGAAATCAACGCTCAAGAAGAACAACAGCGTATCGCTGGTGGGCTTCGGAACATTCAGCGTCAGCAAGCGTGCAGCGCGCGCTGGGCGCAACCCGCGCACCGGCGCCACCATCAAGATCAAGGCCGCCAAGGTACCGAAGTTCCGCCCGGGCAAGGCCCTGAAGGATGCAGTCAACTGATTGAAGTTCTCGGGTGCTTAGCTCAGTTGGTAGAGCGGCGCCCTTACAAGGCGTAGGTCGGGGGTTCGAGCCCCTCAGCACCCACCAACGAGACGCCGCGCAAGCCCCCTTCAGGCACGCTGCCATCAGCTAAAATTCTGACCGTTTACTTTGCAAAGGCGAACTTAGGTTCGCCTTTGTCGCATCTGGGGTGATTGGTTTGCCCCCGCTCTGCTGCTCATTGATCGAGGTCACAGATGTTTGAAATTTTCCGCAAGCACACCCGCATTCTTCTGTTCGTCTTGGTGCTGCTGATCATTCCCTCTTTTGTGCTGTTCGGCATCGAGGGCTACAGCGGGTCGACGGGCGGTGCCAATACAACCGTGGCCAGTGTGGGGTCGCGCAAGATCAGCCAGGCCGAGCTCGATGCGGCGCACCGCCGCCAGGTTGACATGCTGCGCAGCCAGATGCCAGGCCTCGACGTGAAGATGTTCGATTCACCCCAGATGAAGCGCAACACGCTCGATGGCCTGGTGCGCGAGCAGGTGTTCCTCGCCGCCGCTGACAAGGCGGGCTACGTGACGACCGACGAGCGCTTGCTGCGCGAGTACATGACCGACCGCCAGTTCGACCCGTTCCGCAAGCCTGACGGCAGCCTGAATGTTCCGGGTCTGGAACTGGCGCTGGCCCAACAAGGCCTCAACAAACAGCGTTTTGACCAGATCAAGCGCGAAGAGCTCGTGATGCGCCAGGTGCAAATGGGCGTGGTCGGCACGGTGCTGGCGCCGGCGGCATCGGCATCGAGTGCGATGGACGCGCTGTTTCAGCAACGCGAAGTGCAGCTGCAGCGGTTTGACACCAAGGACTACCTGGGCAAGGTCAATCCGAGTGCCGCCGACATCGAGGCGTACTACAAGAACCCAGCGCATGCAGCTGAGTTTCAGACGCAGGAGAAGGCTGACATCGAATACGTGGTGCTCGACATCGAGACCATCATGAAGGGCATCAAGGTGCCTGAAGACGAACTGAAGAAGTACTACGACGAAAACGCTCAGAAGCTGTACGCGGTGGCTGAGGAGCGCAAGGCCAGCCACATCTTGATCAAGGCCGGCAAGGACATGCCAACCGAAGATCGCGTAAAGGCACGTGCCAAGGCCGACGCCTTGTTGGCCGAGCTGACCAAGAACCCGGCATCGTTCGCAGACGTCGCCCGCAAGAACTCGCAAGATGCAGGCACAGCCGACAAGGGCGGCGAGGTCGATCTGTTCATGGCACGCGGTGACACCGACAAGGTCTACGAAGAAGCCCTGTTCGCCATGAAGAAGCCGGGCGACCTGAGCCCGATCGCCGAGACCAGTGAAGGTTTCTACATTCTTCAGCTCAAGGCGCTGCGTGGCGGCGACAAGCGCAGCTACGACAGTGTTCGAGCCGAGATCGAGCAAACGCGCAAGAAGCAGCTCGCGCAAGCCGAGTTCGCGAAGGCCGCAGCCGAGTTCAACAACCTGGTGTACGAGCAGTCCGACAGTCTCAAGCCCGCCGCCGACAAGCTCAAGCTTGAATTGCGCAGCGCCAAGGGCGTGACGCGCATGCCTTTGCCGGATGCCTCCGGCCCGCTGGCCTCGGCAAAACTCCTCGAGGGGTTGTTCGGCGCCGATGCCTTGCGCAACAAGCGCAACACCGAGGCAGTGGAAACCGCCCCCAACACCTTGGTGTCGGCACGTGTGGTGCAGCACAGCCCGGCCGCCATGCAGCCGCTGACCGAGGTCAGTGCGCGAGTGCGCGAGCGACTGGTCGCCATTCAGGCGGCTGCAATGGCTCGCAAGGAAGGTGAGGCCCGCCTCGCCGCATTGCGCCAGGTCCCCAACACCGACCTCGGCACGCCGCTGCAAACTGTCTCGCGCGCCCAAGGCAAGGATGTTGTGCGCCAGGTGGTAGATGCGGTGCTCAAGGCGCCGGTGGCCACGCTGCCCGCCGTGACCGGTGTCGAGCTGGCCGACGATGGTTATGTGGTCGCACGCATCGTCAAGGTGCTGGGCCGTGACCCTGTGGCTGCCGACTCCGCGCGGGCTTCATCACAATACGCCCAGACGTGGGGGGCGGCTGAAGCTCTGGCCTACTACACGGCCTTGAAAGCGCGATTCAAGGTCGAAGTGAACCTGCCTTCGATTGCAGAAACGGTTGCTCCCAAGTAATGCGAGGGTCGCGGCTTCCGCTATAATCTGCGGCTCTGCGGTGGCTGTAGCTCAGTTGGTAGAGTCCAGGATTGTGATTCCTGTTGTCGTGGGTTCGAGCCCCATCAGCCACCCCAAAAAATGAAGCAAGGCCCCCGATCACTCGGGGGCCTTTTGTTTTGGGGTCGCAGTTGTGGCGTTGGATGTGGCCCTCAGCTTTTTTCCGACAGCTGCCGAATGCACACGCGGCAACAGATGCCACCAGCCGGCACCTCGCGCCACTCGACCTCGCCGCCCAGCTGCTTGACGCGCTTGCGCACACCGCCCAACCCCAGGCCATGCGCCCAGGCTTGGGGGTTGCGACCGGCGCCGTTGTCGGTGACGGTCAGGTCAAGGCGGTCGCCATCGAGCATGAACTCGATGTCGACGCGGCGCGCCTGCGAATGGGCAATGACGTTGTTGACCAGCTCGCGCATCACCCGGGTGAGGGCCGACCACTGCACCACGGTGAGCGAGATATCGCGGTCGGTGCTGAAGTTCCAACCCAGCGCCATGTGCGCCGCCGTGAGACGCTGAGTGAGGTCAGATTTCCATTCAGCCGCCGCGTGTGAGAGCGGGTGATTCGGCGCTGCCAGGCCGCGGGTCAGCGTCTTGAGGTCTTGCAAGGTATGGCGAACGTAGTTCTCCATCTCGGGCGACTGGGCCTTGTACATCAGCGTCAGCAGCCGCGCGCCTATGTCGTCGTGCAGGTCTTGCGCCAATCGCAGCCGCTCTTCGCTGCGGCCTTGTTCGACGGCCTTGTCGAACGCCACTGCGCGGCGCAGTTGCTCGACCACCCGCTCGGCCAGTCGCGCATCTTCGGTGCTGAACAGGCGGCGCCCGTGATGAGCAAAACGGATCACGATGGAACTGGCTTCACCGGCCTCTCCATTCATCAGCTCGGGCACCGGGATGACAAGTGTCGAGCCACCGCCGGTGACGCGGGTGGCGGGGCTGCGCTGATCGATGACCACGGCCTCCATCGGCTCGAACAGCTCGCGCAGCAACTGCGTCAGCAGGGCCGCCGTGCGCTCGGGGTGGGCTTCGACTTCACGTGCGATGCGGTACAGCTTTTCGAACATGCGCTCGGTGGTGAGCACGTTTTGATTGCGCACCTGGTTGAGCAGCCATTGGCGTGCACCGGAATACAGACCCAGTGACAAGAACAGCGCCAGCGTGAGCGAGGCGAACTGGCCGAGCGAGAAAACCGCCACGAACAGCAGATCGAGCGCCGTCGCCACGGTGCTGATGGCCGCCAACAGCGAGAACTCGCGCATCACCTGCTGCGACTTCGACAAGAAAGGCAGCAACAGCAGCAGCGAGGCCAGGAACACCGTCCAGATCGTCGGCCCGGTGGCGGCGATCTGCTGTTGGACGAGCGGTGCGCTGCCCGAGGCCACAAGCGCCAGCGTCAGCAGCAGCCAGGCGCCGACCGCCAGAACGCCGAATCGCCGCATGACGATGGCGAACGGGTGCGGCTCGATGCGGTGCGACCAGGTGAGCAAGGCAATGGCCACCACACCGAACAGCGCGACACTGCCTTGCAGCCACCACCACGCGCCGCTCAGCTCGGCATTGCCGATCAGCACGATGAGCGCGGCCACGCTGAGCCAGCTCAGCCACGCCACCACGCCAGAGCCCGGGATGCGACGTGGGTGCAGGGCCGAGGCATGAACCACCGCAGCGGCGGTGAGCAGGTCGAGGCTCATGTGCAGCGGCATGTTCCAGCGCGGCAAGGGCAGCGGCAGGGCCAGCCCCATGGTCGACTCGATGGCCACCAGTGCCAGGTTGCCCGATTGGCACAATGCAGCCAGCGCATACAGCAGGTTGCGCGTCGTCGGCCGAGCCAGCACCACCACCATGGCCACCAGGTAGAGCACCAAGGCCAGGCCGGACAGAAGCCAGAACATGGCCCCCAGCGAGCCGAAGCCACGCCGTGGCAGCGACACCTCGGCCATCTCGCCTTCGGAGAAGAACAGCTTCACCTTGCCTTGCGCCATCGCGTTGGACAGCTGCTCGTGCATGGCACGGTGGCGATCGCGCTCGATGTCGCCGATGACCCAGCGCGACGAGCGCCGAAGTGTGAGCCCGTCGACCACGGCCATGCTGCTGTTGGCGCCTATCACGCCGAGCAGGGCGCGGCCCTCATGGGGAGTGAGCATCGGGTCGGCCGACGCCACCAGTTGCAATTGATTTTGTGCGCCGGCCTTCCAGGTGGCGTCGAAATGCGGGGACTCTGAGAGCCAGCGCGCCAGCAGCAGCACGCCGACACAGCCCAGCAGGGCGGCCACCACGAGCAGCCGCAATCGCCAGCCCATCCAGCGCGACAAGGGCTCGTCGCCGCCGAAGCTGCGGTCGATCAGGCCGGAGTCGAGCGGGCTGGAGTCGGGGCCGAGGCTGAAGCTGCTGCTCGGCAGCTCACCTGCCGTGTGGGCGGGAGAAGAGGGGGCACCACGCAATCGCATGTCCATGGTGGCGTACCCGGTAGGGCCGAAGCGGCGTCAGACCAGGCCTTGCTTGCTGGCCAGCACCGCGGCTTCGGCGCGGCTGGACACGTTCAGCTTCTTGTAGATCGACTTGATGTGGTCGTTGACGGTGAACCACTTGATGCCCATCAGGTTGGCGATTTCCTTGATGGTGAAACCCTTGCTGAGGTAGGTCAGCACCTCGCTTTCGCGCGGTGTGAGGCGCTCATGGTCGAGCGGAGCACCGCGGCCGAGCGGCATCGGGCGGCTGCTCTGAAAGCCCGAGGTGCCTGCCAGGCCCGGCTCGGCAAGCCCGCCCATGCCGCCGGGCCCCTGTCTGAAGTGGCTCAGCAGCCGGCGCGCAATGGCTGGTGACAGGGGCGGTTGGCCGCGCACGATCTTTTGCAGCTCTTCCACCAGCACTTCGAAGCGGTCTTCTTTCAGCAGGTAGCCATCGGCACCGCATTGCAGGGCAGGGAAGAGGTGGTCATCGTCGGAATACAGCGTGGTGACGATCTTGGTGGCCGGGTAGCGGGCCAGCTCGGCCAGCAGCTCCATGCCGTTGCCATCGGGCAGCTCGAGGTCGACCATGACCAGCTTGAACGGGTCGGCCGACAGCTCGGCGCGCAGCGGGTCGATCACACCCACCTGGCGGCGAGCGGTTTCGAGGTCGCCAGCTTCCGTGATGACGATGCTGTCGCTGAAGCTTTCGCGCACAACGCGGCTGAGAAAGCTGCGGGCGACCGGGTTGTCTTCAACGATCAGAACCTTGATAGCCATGCCGTGGGGAAGCTCTCAGGAGGGGGCTTGCATCCTAGCGCACTCGTTGCGCCGCTTCTATCCCGCGAACGTCATTGGCGCGTCCCGCCCGGGCTGGTTTGCAGGGTGCGGGCGAGCCGGCTGTAGCGGTCGCGCAGGTCGAGCAGGCGCTCGTTCTTCTGGGCTTCGCTCAGGCGTGCGTCGAGCAGCACCTCGGAGCGCAGCTTGAAGTCTTCGATTTCGAGCACGAACTTGAGCTGCTGGTTGTTGGACGGCTTGAAGCCCGCCAGGTCAAACATCTGCTTCAGGCGAGACTTTTCTTCGGCCGTCTTGCCATAGGAGAACAGGAACGACGAAATGCGGGTGCGCAGTGACAAGGGCAGGTCGGTGCGCCACAACAGCGGGTCTTTCGGGATGAGCGCCGATTCCCACAGCACGCGCAGGCGCGCCGCCTGGGCGGGTTGGCGAGTTTTCAGGCGGTCGAATTCTTCGGTGTTGTAGGTACCGGCGTGGGCTTTGCCGCTGAGCACGGCGTCGACCGTTTGCGCGTGGGTGCCGCGCAGCAGCGGGCTGAACTGTTCTTCGGGTTTGATGTTGCGCGGCACGAAGAGCGCATACGACGGCATCAGGTGGCCGCTGGTCGAAATGTCTTCACCCAAGGCAAAACCATGCGTCTTGGGCCTCGCCAGCAGCTGCTCGATGGAGCTCAAGCCCGAGTCGCGCCGGGTGACGATCAGTGCGCGGTAACCGAGCGAACCATTCGAGTCGACCAGTTGGCCAAAGACCTCGACATTGGCCCGCTCGATGCAATCGAGCGCCGCCTTGTTCGACACCCAGGCGAGCTGCACCTTGTTGGTGGCCAGGGCTTCAGCGGCATCGAGGTAGCTTTGTGCGTACCAACCTTGGACGGGCAGGCCGGTGGCGCTGCGCATGTCGGCAAAAAACGGCTCCCAGGCGCCACGCGATTCTTCTACCGTCGTGGTGGTGATGACGCCGAAGCGCAACTCGCTGCGGCCTTGCGCGATGGCCGCACCCGGCCACAGGCCCAGCAGAGGCAGTTTGAGCAGCAGTCGGCGCACCGGGATCCTCCGCGCGATCGGCTCGCGCCGGCGGAATTATCGGCGGTGCGCCGGCCCGCACCTCACTCGTTGACAAGCACCAGCTTGCCGCGCACCTGGCGGCTGCCCATGCGGGTGAAGGCTTCTTTCAGCGAGGTCATCGGCAGGCGGGTGTCGATCACCGGCTTGATCTTGCCCTGCGCGTACCAGGCGGCCAGTTCGGCCAAGGCGGCACTGTGCGCCTTGGGTTCGCGTCGGGCGTACTCACCCCAGAACACACCGACGATGGAGGCACCCTTGAGCAGGGCCAGGTTGAGCGGCAGCGACGGGATGCCACCTTGTGCGAAGCCGATCACCAGGTAGCGACCACGCCAGGCGATGGAGCGGAACACCGGCTCGGCCAAGTCGCCACCCACCGGGTCGTACACCACGTCGGGGCCTTTGCCGTCGGTCAGTGCCTTGATGTCGTCGCGCAGGTTGCCCTGGCTGTAGTTGATGGTCGCGTCAGCACCCAGCTCTTTGCACAGTGCGCATTTTTCATCGGTCGACGCGGCCGCGATCACCTTGGCGCCTGCGGCCTTGGCGATCTGGATGGCCGCCGTGCCCACGCCACCGGCGGCGCCGAGCACCAGCACGGTTTCACCGGCCTTGAGCGCGCCACGGTCGATCAGCGCGTGGTAGGTGGTGCCGTAGGTGCACAAAAACGCGGCGGCGTCGTCAAAGGCAAATCCCTTGGGCAGCGGCATCAGCAGCGAGGTCTTGGCGCACACCTGGGTGCCGAAACCACCACCGCCGCCAAAGGCCGCGACAGCATCGCCCACCTTGAAGCCGGTGACGCCTTCGCCAACGGCGTCGATCACGCCAGCGTATTCGGAGCCGGGCACGAAAGGCAGCGGCGGCTTCATCTGGTACTTGTTCTGCACGATCAAGAGGTCAGGGAAGTTCAGGCTCGCTGCCTTGATGGCAATGCGCACTTCACCCGCCTTGGGCTCGGGCGTGGGCAGGTCCTTCCATTCCAGCGCTTCGGGGCCGATCGGGTTCTCGCAAAGCCATGCCTTCATGTTCGTCTCCATCGGGTTTTGTGTGACTGAGGATGATAAACAGCGAGCTCGCTGTGTCTGCGTCACGCAGGTGACGAGTCCTTACAATCGCGGCCATGCGAATCTTGATTGCCAACGACGATGGTTACCTCGCACCCGGCCTCGCGGCGCTGGTGAAAGCTTGCGAAGGCTTGGGCGAGATCGACGTGGTGGCGCCCGAGCAGAACGCGAGCGGCACCTCGAACTCGCTCACGCTGAACCGGCCGCTGTCGGCATTCACCGCGGCCAATGGCTTTCGGTACTTCAACGGCACGCCGTCCGACTGTGTGCACGTCGCCCTGACCGGCCTGTTGCCGCACCGGCCCGATCTGGTGCTCTCGGGTATCAACAACGGCGCCAACATGGGTGACGACACCTTGTACTCCGGCACGGTGGCTGCGGCGATGGAGGGCTTTCTCTTCGGCATCCCGGCGATTGCTTTCTCACAGGTGGAGAAAGGCTGGGCCCATGTGGATGCTGCTGCGCAAGTGGCGCGTGCGGTGGTCGAGCAGGTGCTGAAGAACCCGCCTGCCCGCGGCCCCTGGCTGTTGAACGTGAACATTCCCAACCGTGCCGATGCGGTGTCGTTGCCACGCGAGGTCACGCGGCTCGGCCGCCGCCATGCCAGCCAGCCGGTGATCCACCAGACCAACCCGCGCGGTGAGTCCATCTACTGGATCGGGCCCGCCGGTGATGCGCGCGATGCAGCCGCAGGCACCGACTTCCACGCCGCGGCGAACGGCCGGGTGTCGATCACGCCGCTGCAGGTCGACCTGACCGACCACGCCGGCCTGCCCGCGTGGCGCGAGTGGGTGAACCCATGAACGCACCGGAGCGCCCGCGCCCCAAGTTCCCGCTCCAGCTCGACGGCCTGGGTGGGGCGCCGAAGAAGGGTCCGCTGCTGCGGCCACAACAACCGCTGCGGCAAGCCGCTGTGGATTCGGCGCGCAGCGTCAGGCCCTCGGGTCTCGGGCTTGATTCAGCCGACGTGCGCCAGCGCATGGTGACCAAGCTGCAGGCCATTGGTCTGCGCGACGAGCTGGTGATGGCGGCGCTCGCCAAAGTGCCGCGCCACCTGTTCGTTGACACGGCGCTGGCAACACAGGCGTATGAAGACACCAGCCTGCCGATCGGTCTCGGGCAGACCATCTCCAAGCCGTCGGTGGTGGGGCGAATGATCGAGTTGCTGATGAATGGCCCGGCCGCCCGCACTCGCCGCACGCTCGGCCACACACTGGAGATCGGCACCGGTTGTGGCTACCAGGCGGCGGTGCTCGCGCAGCTCTCGCGCCAGGTGATGAGCATCGAGCGGCTCAAGCCTCTGCATGACAAGGCGCGCGAGTTGCTCGCGCCCTTGCGCTTGACCAACATCCGGCTGGTGTATGGTGACGGGATGCGAGGGCACCCTCCGAATGCCCCCTACGACAGCATCATTGCTGCGGCAGGCGGCGAATCCCTGCCCGATGCCTGGCTTGCCCAGCTCGCGGTGGGAGGGCGTCTGGTGGCCCCGGTGCATGACGCGAGCGGGCGCCGCCAGGTGCTGGTGGTGGTGGATCGAACAGAAGAAGCTTACGAGCGCTCAGTGCATGAGGCCGTGAACTTCGTGCCTCTTAAATCAGGAACGGATTGATGACGCTGGCCATGATGGGATGCATATCGAGCGAAGCGAATGATGCTCGCCGTGTGGCGCGGGTGCGGTTCGTGTGCGCGATGGCGATGCTGGTGCTCGCGGGTTGTGCCGCCCCCGACAAATACCGCGCGCCGGTCGAAGACCGCTCAGTGCTCAACCGGCCGATCACGTTCGACCCTGCGCCTGTCTCGACGGTGACCACCTCCTCTGTGGCCCTGCCCACCGAAGCCGGCAAAGTGTTGCCCGGCGCTGAAAACGCAGGCAAGCCCGGCTTCTACATGGTCAAGCCGGGTGACACCCTGATTCGGGTCGGCCTGGAAACAGGGCAGAGCTGGAAGGACATCATCAAGTGGAACAACCTCGAGAACCCCAACGTGATCGAGGTCGGGCAGGTGTTGCGGGTGGTGGCACCCGGTGCTGACCCGAATGCCGTTGCGACGCGCCCGGTGACGATCGCCAAGATCGAAACGCGCCCGCTGGACGCTCCCAGGAGCCAGCCCGCACCAGCCGCCTCTGCGGCCGTGCCCGCGGCACCGGCCTCGCCGCCCGTCGCACCGCTGCCCGTCTTGCCCACACCGCCGGTGGCGCGTGAAGGCGACGAAGACATCAACTGGCTGTGGCCTGCCAAGGGCGCCATCGTGGGTTCATTCGACGAGTCGCGCACCAAGGGCCTGGCCATTGCCGGCAAGGCCGGTGACCCGGTGAGCGCAGCTGCCGATGGCAAGGTGGTCTATGCGGGCTCGGGCCTGCGCGGTTATGGCAACTTGGTCATCATCAAGCACAACAACACCTACCTCACCGCCTACGCTCACAACCAGTCCTTGCTGGTCAAAGAAGAGCAGGCGGTCAAGCGTGGGCAGAAGATCGCCGAGATGGGCGCGACCGATGCCGAGCGGGTGCAACTGCACTTCGAGATCCGCAAGCAGGGCAAGCCGATCGACCCGGCCAAGCTCTTGCCGCCGCGCTGACGCGTACTCGGCCCGCCTTGCCCCCGTTTGACCGCGCACGACCATGAGCAAGAAGCGCCACACGGGGAACGGGCTGGCAGCGGACACCGCAGTACCGCCGCCGTTCGCTTTACCCAGCCTGCAGTCGGTGTTGCAGGGGGCCGGTGAGCACGGTGCCGATGGCGCAGAGCCACAGCCTGACGACGTCCCCGCCAGCATCGAGATTGCCGCCGGAGACGGTGAGGTCGGCAACACCTTGCAGAC
>NZ_JANOCG010000130.1:0-3812 GCF_031412075.1 Rhizobacter sp. | reverse complement strand
CCGTGCTGGTGGGTGACCCGCTGCGGCTGGAGCAGGTGCTCATCAACCTGTGCAGCAACGCCGTCAAGTTCACCGAAACCGGCGAGATCGTGGTGGTGACGGTGCGTGCGGTGCTGGCCGCGCGTGACCGTGTGACGCTGCGCTTCTCGGTGCGCGACACCGGCATCGGCATGACCGAGCTGCAGTTGAGCGGCCTGTTCCAGCCCTTCAAGCAGCTCGACGCTTCGACCACGCGCCAGTTTGGCGGCACCGGTTTGGGCCTGGCCATCTGCAAGCAGCTGGTCACGCTGATGGGCGGCGAGATCGGCGTCAAGAGCCAGCCCGGGCGCGGCAGCGATTTTTTCTTCACAGCCGCCTTCGGCCTGCCACCGCAGCCCGAGGCGCCGGCCTATGACGAACAGGCCAACGCCCGCCAGCGCGTGCTGGTGATCGACGACAGCACCAACTCGCGCGAGATCTTCCAGGGCCTGCTGGCCACGCTGGGCTACCGCGCCACGCTGGTGGTGTCGGGCGCACAAGGGCTGGTGGAGTTGCGCCGCGCCCAGGCCGCAGGCGAGCCCTACGAGGTGCTGCTGCTCGACTGGAAGATGCCCGAGCTCGACGGCTTCGAGGTAGCGCGGCTGATACGCCAGGACGCCGCGCTGCGGCCGGCGCCGCGGATCATCCTCGTCACCGCTTATGGCGACGAAGACCTGCCGCGCCGCGCCGCGCAAGAGGGCTTCAGCGGCTGCCTGAGCAAACCCGTCAGCAGCTCGACGCTGCAAGACGCCATCGTCAACGCCGTCGGCACGCACGCCGCGACCACGGCGGGTGATGCCGTCGGCGCGGTGGGTGTGCCCCCGAGCCTGGCGGGCCGGCGGGTGCTGCTGGTCGAAGACAACGACTTCAACCAGCTGGTGGCCGCCGAGCTGCTGCGTGACGTGGCCCACATGGAGGTGACCGTGGCGCCCAACGGCCAGGTGGCCGTCGACCTGCTGCGCGGCACGGCGGCGTTCGACATGGTGTTGATGGACGTGCAGATGCCGGTGATGGACGGTCTGCAGGCCACCCGCCTGATCCGCCAGGAGCCGGCGCATGCGCAGCTGCCCATCGTCGCCATGACCGCCCACGCGATGCTGCGCGACCGCGAAAAATGCCTGGACGCCGGCATGAACGACTACGTGACCAAACCCTTCGACCCCCACCAGCTGTTTGCCGTGATGGCGCGCTGGCTGCCCGCAGCGGCGGCGGCCGGCGCGGGCGGCGTGGTGCCCGAGGGCGAGGCCATTTCCTTCGAGCTGGGCTTGAAGGGCTGCCTGGGCCGCACCGAGCTGTACGACAAGATCCTGCGCCGCTTCGTGGAGGTGCGTGCCGACGACGCGGCCCGGCTGCAAGCTTGTCTGGCCTCGAACGACCGCGAGCAAATCGCCACCATCGCCCACACCATGGTGTCGAATGCGGGAACCATTGGCGCGCTCGCGCTGTCCGACGCTGCACGCCAGCTGCAACAGGCGGTGGATGCCGATGAGCGTGCACGTTGGCCCGCGCTGGCCCAGGCGTTTTCCGAGCGGCATGCGCGGGTGATGGCCGCGCTCTCGGCCCACTTCGATTCACAACCTCCGACCCCCAGGTGACCGTGCCACGAACTCCTCGACCCGGCCCACGCCCCAGCTCCTACTCGACGGCCCACGTCGCCAAGCGGCTGGGCATCTCCGTGCCGACGGTGCAGCGCTGGGTCGACACCGGCCAGCTCCAGGCCTGGAAGACCCCGGGCGGCCACCGCCGCATTGACGCCGAAAGCGCCGAGCGCCTGTTCGAGGCCCAAGCGCAAGACTTGCCCACAACCCTCGACCGCGCTGCCGACGCACTCAGCGTCGTGCTGGTCGAAGACAACGCTGCCGACCGCGACGTCCTCACCCTGCTGGTCAACGAGGCTTTGCCGGGCGCGCAGGTGGTGGTGTTCGAGAGTGGCATCCAGGCGCTGGTGGCCATTGGCCAGCAGGCGCCCGACATCGTGATCACCGACATCCTCATGCCCCACATGAACGGCATCGAGATGCTGCGCCAGCTGGCCACCCAGTGTGTGGTGCGGCCGCGCCTGATCGTGGCGGTCTCCAGCTTCACACCGGAGCAGCTGGCGCAGAAGGGCGAGCTGCCGCCCGGCGTGCGTTCCATTCGCAAACCCATCGACCCGCAGCCCTTCATCGCCGTGCTCCAGTCGGTGGTTTGAACGGTTGTCCGGCCGTTTTTCAGCACGGTCGCGGTGCGCTGGCATGAATTGCCAGGGGCACCGAGCCGGGCCGCATGAACGACAGCCGGGTGGGCATCGTCGGCCAGGTGCGCAACGCTTCTGAATCCTTGCGCTCAATGCCCCGGTCGAAGCGGCATCCGCCGGGGAACAAGGCCGCGGCTTCGCCGTGGTGGACGCCGAAGTGCGCAGCCTGGCGCAGCGCAGGGGGAGATGAGGCCGAGCGCGGCAGCGATGCACAGCGCGGCGCTCAGAGCGGTCAGGCTGACCGCTGCCAAGCTGCATGCGCTTGCGCGCTGGGTTGATCCAACTTTCCCCGGACAGCAGTGCGCGAAGGCGGGAATCACGACAGACGGTGACCTCACTTGCCCGGTTCGGCGGCCTTCGCATCTTCGGCCCGCTTGGCCGCCGCCGCGCGCAGCGCTTTCAGCTTCTCGCGCGGGTCCTCGTGCGCCTTCGCCTCATGCAGTTTCATTTCGCCGATGAAGCGGCTCGGAATGCCCTGGATCGTGTCGCGGCCCTTCTTGCGGCGGCGCAGCACGTTCACCGCCAGCGTGCGCCGCGCGCGGGTGATGCCCACGTACATCAGGCGGCGCTCTTCTTCGAGCCGCTCGGGCGTCATCTCGTCGTCGTCGCTCTTGAAGGGCAGCAGGCCTTCGTTGACGCCGGCCAGCATGACGTGTGGCCACTCCAGGCCCTTGCTCGCATGCAGGGTCGACAGCGTGACCACGTCTTGTTCGTCACCTCGCTCGGCCAGGCTGATGATGACCGAGATGGTTTGGGCCACTTCGAGCACGCTCTTCTTCTCGGTCTCCACGCTTATGCCACCGTCGTTCTCGCCGGCACCGGAGGTGCCGTTGTCATCACTGCCGCCGCAGCGCCGGGCGATCCAGTCGACAAAGTCGAGCACGTTGGTCCAGCGGCTGGCGGCGAGCTTCTCGCTGTCTTCGCCGTCGTAGAGGTGTTTTTCGTAGTCGATGTCTTTCAGCCAGCCCATCAACAAGGCCTTGGCATCTTCCGCGCCGACGGTGTGGCGGGCGCGGTATTCGAGATCGTTCACATAGCGGCCGAACTCGTGCAGCGAGCCCACGGCACGTGCATTGAGAACCGTGCCCAGGCTCTCGGCGAACAGCGCTTCGTAAAGGCTGGTCTTCCACTTGCCGGAGAACTCGCCGAGCGAGGACAGCGTCTGGTGGCCGATGCCGCGCTTGGGCGTGGTCACGGCGCGCAAAAACGCCGGGTCGTCATCGTTGTTGACGAGCAAGCGCAGCCACGCACACAGGTCCTTGATCTCGGCGCGGTCGAAAAAACTTTGCCCGCCCGACACCTTGTACGGAATGTTGGCGCGGCGCAGCGCTTTCTCGAACATGCGGGCCAGGTGGTTGGCGCGGTAGAGCACGGCGAAGTCTTTGAACATCACCTCACCACCTTGGCCACGCAGCGATTGAATGCGCGCCACCACACGATCGGCCTCGTGCTCTTCGTTGTCACACTCGACCACCTGCACCGGGTCGCCGTCGCCCAGGTCGCTCCACAACTTCTTCTCGAACAGCTTGGGGTTGTGGCCGATCACCGCGTTGGCGGC
>NZ_JANOCG010000129.1:0-3308 GCF_031412075.1 Rhizobacter sp. | reverse complement strand
TTCACTTTCCTTTTCAAGGCCACACCATTGATGCGGGCCACTTGCGGCGGCCTGGGTTGCGGGGTGGAGAAGCTGCTGAAGTCGACGGTTTCGCTGAGCATGTAGGTTCCCCTTTCAGACGCGTGCGTCAGGCCGACGCGGTTCGTTGTGACCGGCCGGCACGTTCAGGCGCCGGCTGCGCACCACCTGGTGCGGGCGAAACAGAAAGGCCACGGTGGCAAAACCGCTCCACACGTGCACCAGCCGGCTGAACGGGAACAGCAGGAAGATCGTCATGCCCAGGATCAGGTGAATCATGTAGGGCCAGTCGAGCGCGACCAGCGCATCGGCGTTGGGGCGGAAGGTGACGATGCCTTGCGCCCAGTTGGCCAGGATCAGCATGGCACTCGCGTCCTTGTGCCCGAACGAATACGGCAGCGTGATGAGGCCGATCACCAGCTGCACCCACAGGATCAGCAAGATGGCGATGTCGGTGCGGTGGCTGGTCAGGCGAATGCGCGGGTCGAAGAGGCGCCGGTACAGCAGCAGGCTCAGGCCCACGAAGCAGACAACGCCCGCCAGGCCGCCCGAATAAATGGCCATGCGTTGTTTGTCAGGCGCACTGATGAAACCTTCGTAAAGCCAGTGCGGCGTCAACAGGCCCACGAGGTGCCCGAAGAACAGGAACAGGATGCCGATGTGGAACAGGTTGCTGCCCCAGCGCAGCGTGCCGGCGCGCAGCATCTGCGAGGAGTCGCTCTTCCACGTGTACTGGTCGCGGTCGAAGCGGGCCAGGCTGCCCATCAGGAACACCGCCAGGCAGATGTAGGGGTAGACGTTGAAGAAAAAGTTGTGCAGGTAGGTCATCACGGGGTTCATG
The DNA here is from genome assembly GCF_031412075.1 of Rhizobacter sp. Lineage (GTDB taxonomy): Bacteria > Pseudomonadota > Gammaproteobacteria > Burkholderiales > Burkholderiaceae_C > Rhizobacter. Next base: position 2,449 of record NZ_JANOCG010000129.1, on the reverse strand, counting down.
TGCTGGCTCCTTGGCGTGGGCCGTGGGGGGCTTTTTTGCGCACCACCTGGATCGGTTGCGGCTGGCCGGGTTTGGCCTGGCCTTTGGACGAGCAGCCATCGAACACCACGGGTTCGGCCCAGCTTTCGTCAAGAGGCTCTTCGTCAGCGGGTTTGACCGGCTGCGCCTTTTCACCCGCCAGCTCCAGCAAGGCGCCGAGCACGCTGGCGTAGGCGCTTTCGCGCTGCTGCAAGGCACCGAAGATCGCGTTGAAGATGTGCGCCATCTCGCCGAGAAAGGCCCTCGCCTCTTTCGGCGGCTGGGTCGAGACGAACTCGAGCACCGCCGGCAGGTAGTCGGGCAGCTCGCCTTCGGCCAGGATGAGCCCGGCCTTCTCGTAGGTCTGGCCGAGGTCGATCATGGCCGGCCCGCGATCGCGGGAGTCGCCGTGAACGTGCTCGAACAGGTGCAGCGAGGTAGCGCGGCCGCGGTCGAACAGCTCCACGTAATCGGCTTCTGCAACCAGCGGCTCGGCGCGCTGCAGGCTGCCCATCAGCGCATCGAGCTCGACCAGCCGCGACGCGGTGATGGCACGCTCGTCTTGCAGCAGCGCCCTCATCTCGCCCAGGTGGCTGCGCATCTGCGCTTCGGGGTAGCTCAGCAGCGCGGCGAGCACACGCAGGCTCTTTTCCATCGACGGATTGGTGATGCCAAACATGATCAGATCTCCGCCCGGATGGGGATGGTGCGTTTTTTCTCGCTGCCGAAGAGGCTGGTCTCGGAGCTGCCTTCGGAGCAACCGTTGCCGAAGCTGAAACCACAACCACCGCGCACGTTGAAGGTGTTTTCGGCGTACTCGCGGTGGGTGCTGGGGATCACGAAGCGGTCTTCGTAGTTGGCGATGGCCATCACCTGGTACATCTCTTCGACCTCGGCCTGGCTGATGCCCACCTGTTTGAGTACCTCGTGGTTGATGCGGCCGTCCACATGCTTTTCGCGCTGGTAGGCGCGCATCGCCAACATGCGCTCCAGCGAGCGAACCACCGGCACCGTGTCACCCGCGGTCAGCAGGTTGGCCAGGTACTTGACCGGGATGCGCAGCTGATTCACGTCAGGAATCTCGCCGTTCTGGCCCACGTGGCCGGCGTTGGCCGCCGCACTGATGGGCGACAGCGGTGGCACGTACCAGACCATCGGCAGCGTGCGGTACTCGGGGTGCAGCGGCAAGGCCACGCGCCATTGCACCGCCATCTTGTAGACGGGGCTGTGGCGCGCGGCGTCCATCCACTTGTCGGGGATGCCGTCCACACGCGCCTGCTCGATCACCTTCGGGTCGAACGGGTCGCAGAAGATGTCGAGCTGCGCCTGGTACAGGTCGCGGTCGTGTTCCACGCTCGCCGCTTCCTGAATGCGGTCGGCGTCGTACAGCAGCACACCCAGGTAGCGGATGCGGCCGACGCAGGTCTCGGAGCACACGGTGGGCTCGCCGGCTTCGATGCGTGGGTAGCAGAAGGTGCACTTCTCGGCCTTGCCGCTCTTCCAGTTGTAGTAGATCTTCTTGTACGGGCAGCCCGAGACGCACATGCGCCAGCCGCGGCATTTATCCTGGTCGATCAGCACGATGCCGTCTTCTTCGCGCTTGTAGATGCTGCCGCTCGGGCACGCGGCCACGCACGCCGGGTTGAGGCAGTGCTCGCACAGCCGCGGCAGGTACATCATGAAGGTGTTCTCGAACTGGCCGAGCATCTCCTTCTGCGTGCGCTCGAAACCGTCGAGGTTGCTGTCCTTGCTGCGCTTGCTGAACTCGCCGCCCAGAATTTCTTCCCAGTTCGGGCCCCACTCGATCTTCTCCATGCGCTGGCCGGTGATCAGGCTGCGCGGGCGTGCGGTCGGCGTGGCCTTCATCTCTGGCGCCGACTGCAGGTGGCCGTAGTCGAAAGTGAAGGGCTCGTAGTAGTCGTCGATCTCCGGCAGGTTGGGGTTGGCGAAGATGCGCATCAGCAGCTTCCACTTCGCGCCTTGCCTGGGTTGAATTGAACCGTCGGCGTTGCGAATCCAGCCACCGTTCCACTTGTCCTGGTTCTCCCACTCCTTGGGGTAGCCGATGCCGGGTTTGGTCTCGACGTTGTTGAACCACGCGTACTCCATGCCGGGCCGGCTGGTCCACACGTTTTTGCAGGTGACCGAGCAGGTGTGGCAACCGATGCATTTGTCGAGGTTGAGCACCATGCCGATTTGGGCGCGGATCTTCATGATGGGGCTCCATGCTTTGTGATGACGTCGGCTCGCATATCTCCGTTTGCCCTGAGCCTGTATTCCCGATCGTCCTGAGCTTGTCGAAGGAAGGGCATTGCGGCCGGCACCGGGGCTTCGGGAGGGATCTCAGCCCGAACGGGAGGGAGAACGGTTTGCTTTTTCATGCAACCTCTCCTTGCGCCTGGGTCGGCTTGATCAGTTCATCGGCGGCCGG
>NZ_JANOCG010000128.1:0-7769 GCF_031412075.1 Rhizobacter sp. | reverse complement strand
CCGGCGTCGCTGTAGATCTTGGAAGCCGGGATCGAGGTACCCGAGTTCAGGTGGCCGATCACGCCGTTGACCTTGGAGTCAACCAGCTTCTGGGCTGCAGCGGTGCCTTGCTTGGGGTCGCCAGCGTCGTCTTCAGCGATCAACTCGAACTTGACCTTCTTGCCGCCGATGGTCACCCCCTTGGCGTTGAGCTCGTCGATGGCCATGCGAGCGCCCATCTCGTTGTCTTTACCCAGGTGGGCGATGCCGCCGCTGGTGGGCGCAACGTGGCCGATCTTGATCACGGAGGAGTCAGCCGCCGCTGCTGCAGCGGGAGCCGATGCGACGGGCGCAGCTGCCGTGGGCTCTGCTTTTTTACCGCAGGCCGACAGCGCGAGCACGACGGAGGCCGTCGCGGTGAGCGCAAAGATCGATCTCTTCATTTGGGTTTCCTTAAGGGTTGGGAAAACTGATTAGCAAAGCTTGTGCCGATGCCTGCAGTCTCAGACAGGCCGCCATGATCCCGAATGCGCGTCGAGAATGCAATAAGAGGTGTTGCTCAATTGGTGCATGGGGGCGAATCAGCGCTTGTGCAGGCGGTCGAGTTCGAGCGCCACCGCCCGCGCGACCATCTCGCGCAGGCTCAGCGCCAGCTGGTTGCGCATCTCGCGAACCAGGGCGTCGGTCATGCGCGCCAGCACCGGCGCCAGGGTTTCCCGCAGGCGGTGCTCGAACATCAGGTCGAGCTGCTTGTCCAGGTCGGCCAGCACACGCTGGGTCAGCGCGGCTTCGTCGATCACCGGCGATGGCGGCGCCGCGGGCCTCAGCGGAGCGCCCGCGGTGGCAGAGAGCTTCGTGTCCAGCGCGGCAGGCTGGGTGGCGGGAAAGCCGCTGTCGAAGCCCGTCGCCGGGTACCCGCTGTCGGGCACGGGCGCCGCCTTGGGCATCACCACCACCTCGGTCAGCACCGGCACGCTGCGCGGTGGCTGAGAGGTGACCTTCATGCCGCGGCCTCCTGGGCCACGTCGTGCTTGGCGATCACATAGCCCCGGTCGCTGTAGTGCTTCCAGCGGGCGCGGCCGGCCTGGCGGTCGGGGCCGTCGAGCGACACCAGCTCGATCACCCGCGTGAAGGTCTCGAAACCATCGATCAGCTCGTCGCCCATGTTGAGCAGCACCTCGTGGTGCGGCGCCTCGTGCACCTGTTCGGTCAGCCAGATGGGGGTGGCTTGCAGGCGCGGCGCCGGCGGCTGGCCGGGCCGGGCGTGCACGTGGGGCACAAAATCAAGCGGCTCGAACACCCACAGCTGGCGGTCAAGGGCCGTGAGGACCGGCGTTGGTGCAGCCACCACCACCCGTGCACCGCGGCGCACCGCCTTGCGCAACAAGCGGCAGGCGTAGCCCATGCGGTCGGGCACGTTGAAGTGGAAGCTGACCTCGGTCATGGGGTTGCGGCGGCCCGGCGTTGACGCTTATCCGGCCTGAGACAGGACGAAGTGGGTCAGCAGCGCCACAGGGCGCCCCGTGGAGCCCTTGGCGGCGCCTGATTTCCAGGCGGTACCGGCGATGTCGAGGTGGGCCCAGCGGTACTTGGCGGTGAACTTCTTGAGGAACAGCGCGGCCGTGATCGCCCCGCCCGCACGCCCGCCCACATTGCCCATGTCGGCAAAGTTGCTCTTCAGCCCCTCGGCGTATTCCTCGTCGAGCGGCATGCGCCAGGCCGGGTCGAGCGCGGCCTGGCTGGCGGCGAGCAGGTCGCCCGCCAGGGCATCGTCGGGCGAGAAGAGGCCGGTGTTGATGTTGCCGAGCGCCACCACGCAGGCGCCGGTGAGGGTGGCCACGTCGACCACCACCGACGGCTTGAACCGCTCGGCGTAGGTGAGCGCGTCACACAAGATGAGCCGACCCTCGGCATCGGTGTTCAGGATCTCGATCGTTTGGCCCGACATGCTGGTGACCACGTCGCCCGGTTTGATGGCGCGGCCATCGGGCATGTTTTCGCAGGTGGGCACGATCACCACCAGGTTCAGCTTGGGCTTGAGTTCGGCCACGGCGCGCAGCGTGCCGAGCACGCTCGCCGCGCCGCCCATGTCGAACTTCATCTCGTCCATCTCGGCAGCGGGCTTGATGGAGATGCCGCCGGTGTCGAAGGTGATTCCCTTGCCCACCAGCACCACCGGGGCCTGCGTCTTGGCCGCGCCGTTGTAGCGCGCCACGATGAAGCGCGGCGGCTCGTGCGAACCCTGGGACACGGCGAGGAACGCACCCATGCCGAGTTTTTCGATCTCTTTGCGGTCAAGCACGTCGACCTTGAGGTCATAGGTCTTGCCGAGCTTTTTGGCCTGCTCGGCCAGATAGGTCGGCGTGCAGTGGTTGCCGGGCCGGTTGGCCAGGTCGCGGGCGAGCGTCACACCGGCGCTCACCGCTTGCCCTCGCGCCAGGCCGGCTTGCACGGCCTTGGCTTGCCCTTTGCTGCACACCAGCGTCAGCTGGGCGAGTTTGGAGGGCTGGGGCGCGCTCGGCTTGGTGTGCCGATAAAGGTAAGTCGCTTCTGCCGCTGCGGTCACGACAGCCTCGGCGTGCTGCTCGTCCAGATCACCACCCCCCACCAGGGCCACCGCAACATGCTGCGCGCCCATGCCCTTGAGCTGGTTCAGGCCGTGCAACACCGCCGCCTTGAAGGCCTTGACGCCCAAGCCACCCATCGCTGCGGCCACCACGCGAGGCGCCTTCACGCCCGGCACGCGGTGCAGGTAAAGGCTGCGCCCGGCCTTGAGCTTGAGGTCTTCGTGAGACAACGCGTCGTTCAAGGGCGAGGCGAGCTTGGCATCCAGCGCCGCATCGATCGCTTCACCAGCCAGCACCAGCAGCAATGCATCTGCGGTCAACGAGCACAAGCTGCCGGGCGAAGAAATCTGATGTCGGAAGTCCATAATGCGGCCCATTCAAGAATCCAACGATGTTATTCGATTCCTCTCTGAGGCGAGACCTGTCACGCACCTTCGGCGCCACGCTGGTGGTCATCCTGACCATCGTGCTGACGATGATGGTGATCCGCTTTCTGGGCCAGGCGGCGCTGGGGCGCGTTTCGCCGCAAGACGTGGCGCTGCTGCTGGGCTATTACGCGCTCGGCCACCTGCCCACCATGCTGAGCCTGTCGCTCTTCATTGCCGTGGTCGCCACGCTCAGCCGCATGTACCGCGACAGCGAAATGGTGATCTGGTTCGCCAGCGGCGTGGGCCTCTCGCGCTTCGTGCGCCCGGTGCTGCGGGTGAGCTGGCCGGTGCTGCTGGTGGTGGCCCTGCTCGCGCTCTTCGTCTGGCCCTGGGTCAACAAGCACAGCACCGAGATGCGCGAGCGGTTCGAGCAGCGCTCCGACCTGTCTCGCGTGGCGCCCGGCCAGTTCCAGACCTCGCGTGATGGCCAGCGGGTGTTCTTCATCGAGCGCTCGAGCGAAGACGGCCGCGACGGGCGCAACGTGTTCATCCTCTCCAAACAGGGCGAGCGCGAGTCGGTGACCTCGGCGCGCAGCGGCCGCATCGTCAACACCCCCGAAGCCAATTACCTGGTGCTCGACCGTGGGCAGCGCAACGAACAAAACCTGAAGACCAACGAAAAAACCGTGTCGCGATTCGAGAGCTATCGCGTGCTGGCCGGCGAACGGGCGCTCAGCAACGTCGACAGCCTGCCGCCCAAGGCGCGCCGCACCATCGAGCTGCTGCGAGTCCCGGAGCCACGCGCCCAAGGCGAGCTGACCTGGCGGCTGGGCCTCACGCTGGGGGCAGCCAACCTGCTGCTGCTGGCCATCGGCCTGTCGTCCACGCAGCCGCGGAGGGCGAGCAACTGGAACCTGCTGTTTGCGCTGCTGCCTTCGTCGTCTACTTCAACCTCATCAACCTCTCGCAGGCCTGGGTGGCCAGCAGCAAGATGGGGATGGGTGTCGCGCTGACCATGACGCACGGCGGCGCCCTGCTGCTGGCGCTGGGGTTGCTGTGGTGGCGCGATCACGGCACCAACCTCGCGCTGCTGCCCCGGTGGCGCGCGGCGCGCAAGGCGGCAGCATGAAGACGGTTCGCCGCTTGCTGTATGCCGACATCGTGTCGTCGGTGCTCTTCGTGGCGCTGGCCTTCCTGTCGCTGTTCTTCTTCATCGACTTCGTCGACGAGCTGGCCGACGTGGGCAAGGGTTACACCGCGCTGCATGCGGCGCTGCACTCGGTGCTCAAGCTGCCGGGGCATTTGTACGAGCTCTCGCCCATCGCGGTGTTGATCGGCTCGATCTATGCGCTGTCGCGCATGGCGCAATCTTCCGAGTTCACGATCCTGCGAACCGGCGGCCTCGCCCCGGGCCGCGCCTTGGCCCTGCTGGCCGGGTTGGGCGTGGCGTTTGGCGTGGCGACCTTCATCGTGGGCGACTACCTCGCGCCGCTGAGCGAGCGCGCGGCGGCTCAATTGCAAGCGCGTTTCAAGGGCGGCTTCAGCCTCGGCGATTCGGGTGCGTGGCTGAAAGACCGCACCACCACGCCGCAAGGTGAACGCTCTTACTCGATCAACGTCGAGCGCGCCAACGCCGACGGCGAGTTGCTGAACATCCGCGTGTTCGAGTTCGACGGCGGCAGCCGCCTGCTGCGCCGCATCGGCGCAGCCAGTGGGCGGGTCGACGGCGACGGCGTGTGGGCCTTGTCCGATGTGACCATCACCGACTGGAGCGCGTCCGACGCACCCGGCAACCGACTCAACGTGAGCGAAGAAAAACGCGCCAGCTACAACTGGCCGAGCACGCTCTCGGCCGGCGTGGTGGCGGCAGCGGTGTTGCCCGAAAGCTCGATGTCGACAGTGGAGCTGTTTCGCTACATCAGCCACCTCGCCGACAACGAACAGGCCGCGCAGCGCTACGAAATCAAGTTCTGGAAGCGTGCGCTCTACCCGCTGGCCTGTCTGGTGATGATCGGGCTCGCCCTGCCCTTTGCCTACATGCACGGTCGCGCCGGCGGGGTGAGCCTGAAGGTGTTCGGAGGCATCATGCTGGGCATCAGCTTCGTGCTGCTCAACAACGTGGCCGCGCACCTGGGCTTGCTGCGCGACTGGACGCCCTGGATGGTGTCGGCCACGCCGAGCTTGATCTATCTCCTGTTGTCATTCGCCGCGTTCAGTTGGTTGGTTCGATACCGGTAAACACACGATGAAACGAAGCACCCACCCCGGCCTGCTGCTGTTTGCCCACGGCGCGCGTGATCCGAATTGGGCCTTGCCTTTCGAGGCGGTGGCCAAGCGGGTGCGTGAGGGGCGGCCCGGCCTGCCAGTGGAACTCGCGTTCCTGGAGTTCATGAGCCCCAATCTGTCGGAGGCGGGCCATCGCCTGGTGGCGCTCGGCTGCAACGATGTGGCCGTGGTTCCCCTGTTCCTCGGCGCCGGCGGCCATGTGCGCAAGGACCTGCCCGCCTTGATGACCGACATGGCCCACACCCACCCCCGTGTCACCTGGCGTTTGCAGCAGGCCATCGGCGAGGTCGACAGCGTGATCCGCGCCATGGCCGACGCGGCCATGGTTTTGGCCGACCACTCGCCTCCTTCAGACACAAAGTGATTTAATCCAGGCAGCCCACATACTGCTTTGGAATATGAACCTTCACCAGTTTCGGTTTGTCCAAGAGGCGGTTCGGCGCGATCTGAACCTGACCGAAACCGCCAAAGCCCTGTTCACCTCGCAACCGGGCATCTCCAAGGCCATTTTGGAGCTGGAGGGCGAGCTGGGGGTCGACATCTTCGCTCGCCACGGCAAACGCCTGCGGCGCGTCACCGAGCCGGGCCAACACGTGCTCAAGTCGATCGAGGTCATCATGCGCGAGGTCAACAACCTCAAGCGCATCGGCGAAGAGTTTTCCAAACAAGACAGCGGCACGCTCTCGATCGCCACCACCCACAGCCAGGCGCGCTACTTTTTGCCCGAGCCGCTGGCCCAGCTGCGCAAACGCTTTCCCAAAGTCAACATCAGCCTGCACCAGGGCTCGCCCGCCCAGGTGGCGCAGATGCTGCTGGAAGACGTGGCCGAGATCGGCATTGCCACCGAGTCCATTGGCGAGGTCGACGAGCTCGTGTCCCTGCCCTGCTACGAATGGCATCACGCCTTGGTGATGCCGGCCGGCCACCCGTTGTCGCAGCTGGAGCGCATCTCGCTGGAAGACCTGGCGCGCGAGCCGCTGGTGTCGTACCACCCGTCGTTCAGCGGTCGCACACGCGTCGACCAGGCGTTTGCCGCGCGCCGCCTCAAACCCAACATCGTGCTCGAAGCCATCGACGCCGACGTGATCAAGACCTATGTGCGCCTCGGCCTCGGCGTGGGCATCGTGGCCGAGATCTCGGTGCGCGACGACCCGCCGGGCGGCGACCTGGTCTCGCGCCCGGTCGGCCACCTGTTCGGCCAGAGCATCACGCGTGTGGCCTTCAAGCGCGGCGCCTACCTGCGCAACTTTGTGTACTCCTTCGCCGAGATGTTGTCAGACCGCCTGACCCGCACCTTGATCACCCGCGCCATGAATGGCGAATCAGACGACTACCAGCTTTGATCTGCTCTGCCATGACGACGACCTTCACGCCGCCACCGCTCACCAGCCGCCTGCCTCAGGTCGGCACCACCATCTTCACCGTGATGTCGGCGCTGGCGCAACAGCACAACGCGGTCAACCTCGGCCAGGGCTTCCCCGATTTCGACTGCGACCCGCGCCTGCTCGACGCAGTCAACGCCGCCATGCGCCGCGGCCTCAACCAATACCCGCCGATGGCCGGCGCCCTGCCCTTGCGCGAAGCCATTGCCGCCAAGCTCGCCACGCTGTACGGCCACAGTTATGACCCGGGCGGCGAGATCACGGTGACCGCAGGGGCCACGCAGGCCATCCTCACCGCCATCCTCGCCATCGTGCACCCCGGCGACGAGGTGATCGTGCTCGACCCGAGCTACGACAGCTACGACCCCAACATCGTGCTGGCCGGTGGCCGCGCCGTGCATGTGCCGCTCACGCCGCGCAGCTTCACACCCGATTTCGAGCGCATTGCCGCCGCACTCACGCCGCGCACACGCGCCATCGTCATCAACACGCCGCACAACCCGAGCGCCACCGTCTGGACAAGCGATGACATGCATCGCCTGGCCACGCTGCTGCGGCCGACCCACGTGATCGTGATTGCCGACGAGGTGTACGAACACATGGTCTACGACGGCGTGCAGCATCAAAGCGTGTCGCGTCATCCCGAGCTGGCGGCGCGCAGCTTCGTGGTGTCTAGCTTCGGCAAGACCTACCACGTGACCGGCTGGAAGGTGGGCTACGTGGCTGCACCTGCGCCACTGATGGCGGAGTTTCGCAAGGTGCACCAGTTCAACGTGTTCACCGTCAACACGCCGGTGCAACACGGCCTGGCCGATTACATGACCGACCCTGCGCCGTACCTGGAGCTGGGTGCGTTCTACCAGCGCAAGCGCGACCTCTTTCGCGCGGGCCTCGCATCGACCCGGCTCAAGCTCCTGCCCACCACCGGCAGCTACTTCCAAAGCGTGGACTACTCGGCCGTGAGCGACCTGAGCGAAGAAACCTTTTGCCGTTGGTTGACCACCGAGGTGGGTGTGGCGGCGATCCCGCTGTCGGCCTTCTATGGCGGGAAATTCGACCAACGCGTCGTGCGCTTTTGTTTTGCCAAGAAAGACGAAACGCTGCACCTGGCGATCGACCGGCTGGCCAGACTCTAGGCCACCGCTGACATCCAACCCAGCCAAGCCCTGACAGGCGAAGGCGCGCCA